>DASPJU010000067.1:0-9458 GCA_035628475.1 Salinarimonas sp.
GAAGCCCTCGCCGTACTCGCCGAAGCCGACGCCGGGCGCCACGGCGACGCCGGCTTCCTCG
The DNA here is from genome assembly GCA_035628475.1 of Salinarimonas sp. GTDB lineage: Bacteria > Pseudomonadota > Alphaproteobacteria > Rhizobiales > Beijerinckiaceae > Salinarimonas_A. The sequence continues at coordinate 62 of DASPJU010000067.1, forward strand.
ATCAGGAGCTTGGCGAAGAGCATCGAGCCCGCCTCCTTGTACTGTTCGGGGATCGGGGCCCAGGCGAACATGGAGGCGGGCGGGGACGGGATGTCCCAGCCGGCCAGCTTCATGGCGCTGATCAGGGTGTCGCGGCGCGACTTGTAGATGCCGCGGATCTCCTCGACGCAGTCCTGCGGGCCGTTCAGGGCGGCGGCGGCGGCGACCTGGATGGGGGTGAAGGCGCCGTAGTCGAGGTAGGACTTCACGCGGGCGAGCGCCGCGAGGAGCCGCTCGTTGCCCACCGCGAAGCCGATGCGCCAGCCCGCCATGGAGAAGGTCTTCGACATGGAGGTGAACTCCACCGTCACGTCCATGGCGCCGGGCACCTGCAGGACGGAGGGCGGCGGGTTGGAATCGTCGAAATAGACCTCCGCATAGGCGAGGTCCGAGAGCAGGATGAGCTCGTGCTTCTTCGCGAAGGCCACGAGGTCCCGGTAGAAGTCGAGCCCCGCCACGTAGGCGGTGGGATTTGAGGGATAGCAGACCACCAGCGCGATGGGCTTGGGGATCGAGTGCATCACGGCGCGCTCGGCCGCCACGAAGAAGTCCGGGGTGGGCTCGGCCGGCACGGAGCGGATCACGCCGCCGGCCATGAGGAAGCCGAAGGCATGGATCGGGTAGCTCGGGTTGGGCACCAGGACCACGTCGCCGGGCGCCGTGATCGCCTGCGCCATGTTGGCGAAGCCCTCCTTGGAGCCCAGCGTCGCCACCACCTGCGTGTCGGGATTGAGCTTCACGCCGAACCGGCGCTCGTAATAGCCGGCCTGCGCCCGGCGCAGGCCCGCGATGCCCTTGGAGGCCGAGTAGCGGTCCGTGCGCGGCTTGCCGGCCGTCTCGACGAGCTTGTCGATCACGTGCTGGGGCGCCGGCAGGTCGGGATTGCCCATGCCGAGATCGACGATGTCGGCCCCGTTGGCGCGCGCGGCGGCCTTGATCCGGTTCACCTGCTCGAAGACGTAGGGCGGCAGGCGCTTGATGCGGTGGAAGTCGCTCATGGAGGCCTCGGCGGAATCGATTCGGGACCCTATCGGCGCGTGCGCCGCAGGAAAAGGGGAACGCGCGGGACGCGCTAGCGTCGCAGCACGGGCGCGACGGGGGTGTTGTCGACGGGGATCGGCTCGATCTTCACGGGCTCTGGGGCGGGGGTCGCGCCGACGCGGCGGGCCTCCTCGGCCTGGACCGCGTGCGCCGCGCGCTCCCCGTCGAGCTCGGCCTCCATGGCCTTGACCGCGGCCGGCGTCTTGCGCGTGACCGCGGGGCGCGGCGCCGAGACCCCCACGGGCATGTACTCGGTCGAGGCCGGGCGCGTCGCCTCCACGAAGTCGGGGCGGGAGGGCACCTTGGCTCCCACGCCGACGCCGACCGCGATGTCGCGCACGGGATTGAGGTCGCCGGAGCAGGCGCTCAGGCCCGCCGCGAGCAGGGCGGCGGCGGCGAGGCGGGGAAGGGAGCGGGTCATGCGCAATCCTGGTCGATCGGCCGCGAAACCTTGGCGTCGGCGGCCCTCGGGGTCATTCGGCATTGTCCGATCTGGCGGATAAGGCCCGTCGGTGACTAGATTGTCAAAGCGATCGACGTGTCATTTTCGCGGCGCCCTCCCCGCGGCAAGGCCAGCCCCGGGGCCGCAGACCCTGCGGAGAGGCGGGACGAACCCCGCGCGGCCGGATCGTCGACGAGGGATTGGAGACGTGCAAGCGATGGACAACAGCCGGAGCGGCGAGACGACCACCACCCCCATGCCGGACCTCGAGGCGGTCTCCCATAACATGGCGCTGCTGGCGGAGGAGGCCGGCAAGCTCACGGCCGCCTATCTCAAGCCCATCGAGACCCGCAGCGTCGACACGGGCAAGGTCGACGAGGTGAGCGACATGGTCAAGACGCTCGTCCATGTGAGCGAGCGCTGGCTCATCGACCCCGCCCGGGCGATCGAGGCGCAAAGCCGCCTGTCGCTGGGCTTCATGGACCTGTGGACCCAGCAGCTGCGCCGCATGCAGGGCGAGCCCGTGGCCCCCGTGGCCAAGCCCGACCCCAAGGACAGCCGCTTCGCCGACCGGGACTGGAGCGACAACCCCTATTTCGACTTCCTCAAGCAGGCCTACCTGATCACCGCGCGCTGGGCCGAGGACATGGTCGAGAAGGCCGACGGCCTCGACGAGGGCGAGCGCCAGCGGGCGCGCTTCTACGTCCGCCAGATCGCCAGCGCGCTCTCCCCCTCGAACTTCCTCGCCACCAACCCCGAGGTGCTGCGCGAGACCCTGAAGGAGAACGGGGCCAATCTCGTGCGCGGCATGCGCATGCTCGCCGAGGACGTCGAGGCGGGCGGGGGCGAGCTGAAGATCCGCCAGAGCGACCCGCGCAAGTTCAAGGTGGGCGAGAACCTCGCCAACACCCCCGGCAAGGTCGTGTTCCGCAACGACCTGATCGAGCTCATCCAGTACGCGCCCGCCACGGAGACGGTGCTCAAGCGCCCGCTCCTCATCGTGCCGCCCTGGATCAACAAGTTCTACATCCTCGACCTCAACCCCGAGAAGAGCTTCATCCGCTGGGCGGTCGCCCAGGGGCTCACCGTGTTCTGCATCTCGTGGGTCAACCCGGACGAGCGCCACGCCGAGAAGGGCTTCGAGCACTACATGCGCGAGGGCGTCTTCGCGGCGCTGGACGCCGTCAAGGACGCCACCGGCGAGGAGCGGGTCACCGCCATCGGCTATTGCGTGGGCGGGACGCTGCTCTCGGTCAGCCTCGCCTACATGGCTGCGAGGGGCGACGAGCGCATCGAGAGCGCGACCTTGTTCACGACGCAGGTCGACTTCACCCACGCGGGCGACCTGAAGGTCTTCGCCTGCGACAGCCAGATCCGCTCCATCGAGAGCAACATGAAGGCGAAGGGCTACCTCGACGGCGCCAAGATGGCGACCGCCTTCAACATGCTGCGCCCGAACGACCTGATCTGGCCCTACGTGGTCAACGTCTATCTCAAGGGCCACGAGCCCTTCCCGTTCGACCTGCTCTACTGGAACTCGGATTCGACCCGCATGCCCGCGGCGAACCATTCCTACTACCTGCGCAACTGCTATCTCGAGAACACGCTCACCAAGGGGCAGATGGAGCTGGCGGGCGAGCGGCTCGACCTCTCCAAGGTGACGATCCCGATCTTCAACCTCGCGGCCCGGGAGGACCACATCGCGCCCGCGCGCTCGGTCTTCGAGGGGTCGCAAGCCTTCGGCGGCCCCGTCGACTACGTGCTGGCGGGGTCGGGCCACATCGCGGGGGTCGTCAACCCGCCCTCCAAGCCCAAGTACCAGTACTGGACCGGCGCCAAGCCCCAGGGCGACTACGACGCCTGGGTCGCGAAGGCGCAGGAGCATCCGGGCTCCTGGTGGCCCTATTGGTTCACCTGGATCGAGGCCCAGAACCCCGCCCGGGTGAAGGCGCGCGTGCCGGGCGCCGGCAAGCTCAAGGCGATCGAGGACGCGCCGGGCTCCTACGTGCGGGCGAAGTGAGCGCCAACCCCTCTCCCCGCGGGCGGGGAGAGGGCTCCGGCTGCGGACCGGCGGCCGGAGCAAGCCCGAGGGGCGAGGGGGCTCTCAGGCGAGAGCTCGACCGTCCAGGCCCCCTCACCCTCGCGCTGCCGCGCTCGCACCAGCCCCCGACGAGGGGGGCTGGTGCCCTCTCCCCGCACGGCGGGGAGAGGTGAACGTCAGCGCAGCACCACCACCCGCGTCCCGACGCGGACGCGGTTGTAGAGGTCGGTCACGTCCTCGTTGGTCATGCGGATGCAGCCGGACGACACCGCCTGCCCGATGGTCTCGGGCTCGTTCGAGCCGTGGATGCGAAACAGCGACGAGCCGAGATAGAGAGCCCGGGCGCCCAGCGGGTTGTCGGGCCCGCCCTTCATGTAGCGCGGCAGGTCGGGGCGGCGCTTGAGCATCTGGGCCGGCGGGCGCCAATCGGGCCATTCCCGCTTCATGCTGACCGACATCGTGCCGGCCCAGGTGAAGCCCGGGCGGCCGACGCCGATGCCGTACTGCACGGCCCGCCCGTTGCCGAGCACGTAATAGAGCCGGCGCTGCGCGGTCGAGACCACGATGGTGCCGGGGGCATAGGCGCCGCCGAAGCTCACGATCTCGCGGGGGACCGCCGTGGCCTGCGGCCGGAACACGGCGGCGTTGTTGCCGTAGCCGCCCATGAGGGGCTCGCGGGTCAGCGGATCGATCTCGTAGGCGAGGGCGGCGGAGCTCAAGGTCAGGGCGCCCGCGAGCCCGGCCAGGGCAAGGAAGGTACGGCGCATGAGGGGCCTCGGAGGGTGAGGGGACGAGGGAAGGAGGACGCGACCGGCGTCACGACAACGCCGACGGCCACGCTTGGGTCCCGACCTTTAGCCAAGCTTCGTTGAATTCTCGATAACGGCCAATACGGATGCCTCCGCGCGGGCCGCCGCGCCGCCGCGCGCAACGACCGCTTGACGGCGCGCCCCGGCCCCCCTATTCACCCCTCCTCACGGGCGCGTAGCTCAGCGGAAGAGCACTTCGTTCACACCGAAGGGGTCACAGGTTCGATCCCTGTCGCGCCCACCATGACCCCCGGGATCTCGCTTGGTTTTCTTGCTCGGCTTCGCCCCGAGCCGGGCGAGTTCCGCCTTCGTGGATCGCAGTTCGAAAGCAGACGGCGGGATCCGCCGAGCGCAGCGCCTCGCTCACTCTGCCATCACGACGTCCGTTGCGAGGGCCACGTCCGCCGGAAACCGGGGATCGAAGGCCTCGTGGCGGTCAATGGTCCGCGAGCCCTCCCGCGGCATATGGCCCATGCACCGCGACCGCTGCTCCCTGGAGACCCCTGGGGTTAGACGACGGACCGTCGTCGCCATGACGTGTCGCAAGCTGTACTGCGTGAAGGCCGGCACGCCCGCGTCGGCCGCGATCCGCTCGATCGCCTTCTTCACCGCCCCGACCCGCTCCCGCTTGTCGAGCAGGAGGGGTGCCGGTCCCCGCCATGCTGGCGAGCGTCCGGCTGCCACGCGCGTTCGAAGAGTCCGGCGGCTCGACGCCTTCAGCGGAGATTCCGCGCTGGCGTGCATCGGCAAATGCTGTAGCGGTGTCACGGGGCCAGTAAGCCCCGAGAGGGGCATACATGTTCAACCTGACATCCATCGCCGCGCCGTTCGCTCTCGCCGTTCTTCTGTCCGCTCCGGCGCTTGCCCAGGCTCCAGATCGAGCAGCCCTGCAGGACATCATCCTCGACGCCGTGGCGATCGAGGTCGCCGAGGATATCTGCGAGAACGTCGACATCCCGGGCGCCGAGCTCGTCGAGATCGGCGAGGCGAAGCACTTCCTCCGTGGCAAGGCGGGACTCACCAAGGTGGAACTCGCCGCCGCGCGCGGAGCGCTCGAGGCTGAGGCCAAGAAGGACAAGGCGCTGTTCTGCGCCGGCGTCAAGCAGACCTACCGTGCGATGTATCGCAAGCTTCTGGCCGCGGCCGACTGAGGGCGCCTCAGACCACGGCTGGGCTGCGCTCGGCAGCATCAGCGCGCCGCCCGGCGCAGCCCAGCCGTCAATGGCAGATCGCGGTTCGTTCGACGCCTGTCAGCATTGTTCACGGCAGATCAGGGGGCCCTTTCCCCGTCGCAGAGCGAAATCGACACCATCGCCCTCGTTCACACCGAAGGGGTCACAGGCTCGATCCCTGTCGCGCCCGCCATCCCAAAGGCTGGCCAAGCATCCGTCGAGCCGGTCTTTCGCTGTCCGAGCCGCGCCCGGGCGGGCGCCCGACGCGGCGGGTCCGGGACGGCGGTGGCGCGATACGCGGCAGGACCACGGTCGCGCGTCCTGAAACGCAGCGAGTTGCCGGAGCCCGGCATCGCTCCCCCATTCCAGAACTGGCGTCTCGGCCGGTGCCGCGGACCGGATGCACGCGCAGCCGCTCACCGGCGCGGTCGGCGCGAGGCCTGAGACGAGCAGCCCCGCCGGGGCATGAGCGCGACCGGCGGCCCGATCCGCGACGCGACCGCGCCGGGTGGATGATGCGGCATGATCGAGGAGGGGCTACAGTTCGCCGCCCTCCCTCGGGGGCGCCGCGAGGTCTTCCGGCAAGCGAGGAATGCCGGCCGAGTGAGCCCATGATCGTCAAGAAGCACCACCGCCCGCGCATCGCCGTCATCCTGGACGAGAACACCAGCGGCGACGCCACCCGCTACGAGGCCGCCAAGGGCTACTTCCATGGCGTGCGCGACGCGGGAGGGCTGCCCTTCGGCATCCCCTACCTGCCGGAGATCGTGGACGTGGTCCTCGAGGACTTCGATGGATTGGTGGCCGTCGGCGGGCGCTTCGCCTATCCCGACGAGTGGTACCTGCCGGGCGAGGCCTCGAAGGCGCCGGCCTCGGAGCGGCTCGCCGTCGAGCGGGCCATCGTCGAGGGATATCTCCAGCGCGACAAGCCGGTGCTCGGGATCTGCGCCGGGATGCAGATGCTCGCTTGCCTGAACGGCTGCCGTCTGACCCCGGACCTCCGGGCCACGTGGCCGGACGCGCTGGAGCACGACCGCCGCGGGTCCACGCATCCCGTCGCGATCGCGCCCGGCTCGCGCCTGGCCAGCCTCGTCGGCGAGGAGACCCTCGAGGTCAATACCTTCCATCGGGAGGCGGTCGCGCACCTGTCGCCGAGCGTCGTCGCCAGCGCCCATGCCCAAGACGGCATCGTGGAGGCCGTCGAGATCCCTGGCCGGCGCTTCGCCATCGGCATCCAATGGCACCAGGAATTGCTGATCCGCGAGGACCATCCAGGCAATCGCCTGTTCCGGGGCCTCGTCGAGGCCGCCGGACGGCACCGCCAGGGCGTTGTCGAGTGAGGTGGATCCGGGTCACGTGACCTCAGCCATGATGCGCCCTGGACGTAGCCGACGTCGAGCCGGGCGACGATCAACGCCGCGACGTGGATGAGCTTCATCACCGCTTGGTCGTCCCGAACCCGTCCAGCCGCACGATGACGGCCGTGCCCTTCTCCGGCACGTCCCGGCGAGCTACTCTCGTCGAAGGCCGAGCGGCGAGAGGTGCGTCATGGATGTCGTTCTAGGCTTTTGGCGGGATCTCGCGCGAGGCCAGCGGATCATGATGGTGGCGCTCGGCCTCTACTTCATCTCGCTTTTCCTGCCGTACCTCGATCATCGAGGGCACATGCTCCTCTATGCGACGGACCTGCGGTTCTACACGCAGATGGTCGAGCGGAGGGGCGCCACCTCGGGATGGGAGGCCATCCCTCATGCCTGGGTCGGCATCTGCATCCTCGTGGGCGTGTTCGCGACAGACCTGTGCCAGCATCGGCTGTTGCGCCCGTGGATCTTCTGGGCGGCCGTGCCCGCGTTGCTCTTCATGGCGTCGCCCTCGGCGCCTTTCCGTGCTTCGGGGGCGGCGCTCGCGCTGATCGCGGTCGCAGTCGCGATCTGGGCCGCCTGCGCGAACTGGCGAACCGCGCGCTCGGCCTAGGCAGGACGGCGCGGTACGGGCGATGAAGGTCACCGCGATGTCACGGACGATCCCGTGCAGGCGGCAGGCAAGGCACGACAGGCCAGGGCTTCGGAGCTGCAGGCCGGTCTTGTCGTCGGGGCGGCACCGGTCGACGGAGCGCGAGGTCGTTCGTGCGTCGGGTGGCGGCCACCGGCTGAAGCCGATGCCCGAGCGCGGCACCAGCCAAAAAATCGTAGCAATACCCGTCGAGATCGGCTTCGCTGCGGACGTCCGGGGGACGTCACCATGCGCTTGGTTTCAGTGGCCGCGATCGCGGCGCTCACGTCGGCCGCGCTCGCGGCCTCGGCGGTCGCCCAGCCGGCCTACGACCCTCCGCCGCTGCCGCCGGGCTGCACCGGCGGCGCGAACGAGCCGTGCGCCCTCCTCGACTACACCCGACGCACGCTCGCCCCGGCCCTCGCCGGCCTGACCCTCGCCCCCGTGCCGGGCCAGCCGACCCAGTTCAGCGCGACCGGCACCGACCGTGCGCTGCCCGCTCTCCGCGTGGTGTGGATCGAGGAGCGGCCGGTCGCGGTGGAGCCCCTCGTCGGCGAGTTCACGCGCGGGCTGAGCCAGCCGGGCCAGATCTGCTCGCAGCGGCCGCACGGTCAGCCCACGGCCATCGGCCGGAGCTTCGACCTACGCTGCAGCGGCGGCCAGAGCCGGGCGATCCAGACCTTCCTGCACGTGATCCCCGGCCGGCAGCGCACGGCCGCGCTGGCGCTGCTCGCCCCGCTTGAGCACGGTCCCGCGCTGCTCGCCCGCGGGGAGCGCGCCGCCGCCGCCCTGGCGCAGGCCGCGGCCGCCCCGCCGCCGGCGGCTCCGGCCACCCGCCTTCAGCCGCCCTACGCGCCGCCGCCGAACTATGCTCAGCTCCGGGCCGACTGCGCCGACGACTCGGATGTCGCCAAGCAGATCGCCGGCTGCGACGCCGTGCTCGCCAACCCGGGCGAGCAGACCAATCACGGCATCGCGCTCAACAATCGCGGCCATGCGCGCGAGCGGGGCGGGGACAATGCCGCGGCGCTTGCCGACTATGAGCGGGCCATCCAGCAGGATCCGACCTACGTCACGGCCTACATCAACCGCGCCCGCGTGCTGGCGCGGCTCGGCCGGACCGACGAGGCGATCGCGGCGCTCGATGCCGCGATCAAGATCGAGGACAGCGGTTGGGCGCGCTACGAGCGCGGCCGGCTGCTCGCCGCCAAGAGGGATTGGGCGCGCTCGCTCGCCGATCTCGAGGAGGCCGTTCGCCTGGAGCCGGGCGACGCCGAGTTCCAGGGGGAGCGCGACCGGGTCCGCGCCGTCCAGGCGGCCCAGGCCACCCCCGCGCCCCCGGCCGCCCGCAACCCGCTCGAGGCGGCGGTTCTGGGCGCCGGGCGCTCCTATGTCGGCGAGGCGCTGCTGAAGGCTCCGCACGGGCCCCTGACGGCCGGCGACGCGCTGAGCACCTATACGCGCGATCTCCTTGCACCAGGCCTTCCGGGGCTGACGCTGAGCCCCTTGTCGGCGTCGTCGCCCCTCGCCTTCAGGGGCGAGGCGCCGGGCCTGCCGGGGCTGATCGTGCGCTGGTGGGATTTCCCGAGCGCGGGCACGTCCAAGATCCAGATGCACCTGTTCGAGCGCGAGCTGAACGGGGGCTGCACCGACAACCAGTTGCTGGCGCAGCGCGGCGGCGAGGGCGCGCGCGTCGTCGTCTACGCCACGCCATGCCCGACCATGGCCCCGCCCTATCAGCTCCTCTGGCTCGAGGCCTTCGACCGCGAGCGCAGCCGCCTCCTCCTGGTCGCGGGCCCGCTGGCGCAGGGACCGGCGATCCTGGCCGCGGGCGACCGCCTCGTCGCCGCGCTGGGGATGG
>DASPJU010000068.1:0-4877 GCA_035628475.1 Salinarimonas sp.
GCCAGGCACGTTGCCGCCGATGTCGAGCCAGTGGCCCACCGAGGCGAGCCAGCAGAACAGGGCGCCGTCGCGGAAGACGGGGCGCACGAGGCGGAAATCGTTGAGGTGGGTGCCGCCCTCGTAGGGGTCGTTGAAGATGTAGGTGTCGCCGGGCTGGAGGTCGCCGTCCCGCCCGGCCTTGTCGATCACCGCCTTCACGGCGAAGGCCATGGCGCCCACGAAGATGGGCAGGCCCTTGGTGCCCTGGACAAGCGTGGCGCCGGTCGTGGCGTGGTAGAGCCCGTGGCAGGCGTCGCGCGCCTCGGCGATGATGGGATTGAAGGCCGATCGATAGAGCGTCGCGTCCATCTCGTCGGCGATCCCCTCCAGGCGCCCCTGGAGCACCGCGAGCGTGACGGGGTCCACGGGGCTCAAGCGCACTCTCCTGGGGACGGCGGCCGCGAGGGGGCCGCGCCGGGATGCTAGGCCGCCGCGCCGATTTGACAAGGCTGGACGGCCGTTGCATCGGGTGGAGGCGCCCGGATCGGAGGACGGGACCGTGGAACCCGTCGGGGCGACGCTCGTTAGGCGCTCGCCCGGCCCGCGGATGCTCCCGCGTGCCGTCGTCCGTCGTGGACGCGTCGTGCCCAGTTCAGTCGAAGGATGTAGCCCATGCCCCAAGAGCGCCGGTTCCTGATCGCCTCGTCGCTCGCGCGCCTGATCCAGAAGGAGCGGGGGCTCGGCAGCCGGATCGTCGAGGGCTATTTCGCGCCCCGGCCCGACCGCAAGCAGGTCGTGCGCATCGAGAACGGCGGCGCGCAGCTCATCCTGATCTCGACGCCGCAGGGCGGGACCCCCGAGGAGGAGCGCGCCGAGGTGCCCCGCGCCCACGCGGAGGCGCTGCTCGACGTCGCGCAGGGCAAGGTCGCCTTCGCCCGCGGGACGGTGCCGCTTGCCGGCGGCCGCGAGGTGGCGCTCGATCGCTTCATGATCCCGGCGCGCATCGACATCCTCACCGTGACCTTCGCGGACGGTGAGGGCCCCGACGGCTTCCAGGCGCCGGCCTGGTTCGGGCGCGAGATCACGGGAGACGCGTCCTACGAGCTCAACGCCATCGCGATCGGCGGCGTGCCCGAGGTGGGCGACATCGCGGTGAGCAACAGCGCGCTGGAGAGCCTGCTCGACGCGCTGGAGCAGCGCTTCGGCTTCCGCTCGTCGACGGGCATCGGCGCCGGCATGGGCAGCCGCGCCCCGGCCCAGAGCCGCCCGGCGCCGCGTCCCGAGCCAGCCCGCGCCGAGCCGCCTCCGCCCATGGATGCGGCACCCGCCCCAGCCGCCGAGTTCGGGGACACCTTCGAGGCGCCGCCTCCGCCGCCGATCCAGGACGCCGCGTCCGACGCGCCCCCGTCCGACGACGCGCCCCCGCCGCCTCCGCCGGCGAGCGACCCGGACGACGTGCTGGCCAACCTGGCGCGGGCCCTCGCGCCGCGCCGCCCGGTCCAGCGCTAGAGCCGTTTCCGTTCATACGGAATCGGCTCTCGTTCTTGCGTGGTCGCGTTTTTGCTAACGCCGCCCTTCGGGTCTTCACGTGAGCCGGATCCACCTCACGCGAAAACGCTCCAGGGTCTGTCCGCTTCTTCGTCGGACGGATTCCAGGGAGCCTCAATCCTCCGGCCCGGGGGACGCGGTCGGGCCCGCCGCCCGCGGCGCCCCGCGACGGACGATCACCTCGCGCTGGGGCAGGGGGATCTCGACGCCGTTCGCCTTGAACGCGTCCCAGACCGCCAGCAGCACGGCGCCGCGCACGTTGGTGAGGCCGCCCGCCGGGTCGCGGATCCAGAAGCGCAGGATGAAGTCGAGGCCGTATTCGCCGAATCCCGTGAGATGGCACAGGGGGCCGGGCTCGGCCTGGACGCGGGACACGGTCTCGGCCGCCTCCACCGCGATGCGCCGGATCGCGTGCGGGTCGGACGCGTAGGAGACCCGGAAGGTCACGTCGATGCGGACGAGCTCCTCCGTGTAGGACCAGTTGATCACCTGCTTGGTGATGAGGTCCTCGTTGGGGATGAGGTACTTGCGCCCGTCGCGGGTCACGACCGACACGAAGCGCGCCCGCAGGGACTGGATCCAGCCGAAGGTCTCGCCGAGCTGGATCACGTCGCCCGGCTTGATCGAGCGGTCCGCCAGGATGATCATCCCGGAGACGAGGTTCGAGATCACCTTCTGCAGGCCGAAGCCCAGCCCCAGGCCGATCGCGCCGGAGAAGACGGTGAGCGTCGTGAGGTCGATGCCCGCCGTGGCGAGCGTGGTCAGCACCGCGACCACGAACAGGGCCACCTTGGCGAGCTTGCCGAACAGCACCTGGAAGGAGGGGGTGATGTCGGGGCTGCCCCGGAGCCAGCGCTCGACGACGTCGCCGGCGAAGTTCGACACCCACAGGAGCACGGTGAGCAGCGCCGCGCCCTTGAGGAGCGCCAGCGCCGAGACCCGGGTGGATCCCAGGGTGAAGCCGTAGGCGTCCAGCGCCGCGGCGACCGGGCCGAACAGCCCCGTGACCAGGAGCGCCACCAGGATCCAGCCCGCGACCGCGACGACCTGCGCGAGCGTCCGGTTGCGGATGAGGCGGGCTGCGACCGCGATCGCCACCCAGGCGCCCACCAGCACCGCCGCGATGCCGACGAGCTCGCTGCGCCAGGGCCAGGTGACGCCGCGCAGGATCGCGTAAGCCGCCCACAGGAGCGCCGCGGCGAGGATCCAGCGCATGCGCCGCAGCAGCAGCGCCAGGAGCCGCAGCATGCGCGGCCAGCGGCGCACCTGGCGCACCCTGGCCTCCAGGCGGGGCTCGACGATCCAGTTGAGGGCGAAGGCCAGGCCGATGCAGGCCGCGATCAGCGCGACCTGCGTCAGGGTTCCGGGGTGGCCCAGGCCGCCGGCGAGGGCGGCCAGCCGATCGGTGATGCTCTCCATCGGCTCTCAGGCCCCGCGTCCGGCGGGGCTCAACGCGCGAGCGCGCCGCGGGATCGCGGCGCGCCTATCGCTTCCAGACGCCCAGCTTCCCATCCCGGGCCCGCTCCTCGGCCTGCAGCAGCTCCGGGGTGGCGTCGGCGGTGGTGCGCCCGCCGCCATTGTAGAGGACGACCCGGGAGAGGTCGTTCTTCTCGACATAGCAGCGATGGGTGTTCTTGCCCTGGACGGGCTCGCACTCGACCTCGCGGCTGCCGAGATAGGACTTGAGCTCGTCGGGTTGGCCGCCGCGGGCCCATTCGACGCCGAACAGGCGCACGATGCGGCCCTCCAGGCGCAGGGTCACGGTGTCGACCACCTCGGGCACGCCCCGCAGGGTGCGGTCGCCCGGCGGCGGCGCCACCGACCCGGTCGCGTCCGGCTCGCCGGGGCGGGCCGGCGTGCTCGCGGCCGCCGTGCGGGTGGCCTCCGGCGGCTCGGAGCTCGGCCACAGCGCGTAGACGAGCGCGAGGCCCAGGAGGGCCACGGCGGCGTAGAGATAGGGCGTGAGGCGCGGGCGCGGGGGCGTCGCCGGCGCCAGCGGGCGCGGCACGGGACCCGCGCCGCCCGCCGAGGCCAGGGCGGCGGGGGCCGGGCTCTCGACGATGCGCGCCCGCCGCTCGCGCACGGCGTCGCGCAGGGCGTCGACCCGGTCCACCACCGTGGCGGAGGCGGCCCTGACGCGGGCGTGCAAGGCGTCGCGCAGGGCGGGCAGGCGGGCCCGGATCCCGCCCGCGGCGTCCGCGAGGCGCGACGGAGCCGAGGCCGGGGTTGCGACGACGCTCGCCGTCGGGCCGGGCGCGGGAGCCCCGCCGGGCGCCGCGCCCAGCACGAGCCAGTCGCGCGGGGCCGGGGCGGGCGGCGCGGCCTCGCGCGCCTCGACGATCCGGCTGCGGCGCGCGGGGGCCTCCGTCGCGGGGGCGGCGGTCGGCGCGGCCTCGAACAGGGCCGGGTGCTTGGCCCGGATCTCGTCCACGAGATCCGGGATGTCCATCGGCACGCGGGCGCCGTCGCGCTCCACGAAGCGGGGCGCGCCGCTCTCGTCGACCACCTGGATGGCGGGATCCCCCGGGCGTTCGGGGAAGCGCACCGCCATCTCGGCGATGAGCTCCAGGGTGCGCCGGGAGACCTCGAGCGGGCGATGCCGGTCGAGGGCGGCGCGGATCCGGGCTTGGGCGTCCTCGCGGGGTGTCATGGGATCAATCCTCGTCCTCGCCGTCATCCGCCACGAGCTGGCCGCGCCGCATCACCTGGCTCGCCTCGGCCACGATCACGGGCGTGCGCCCGGCGAGCGCGACCACGAGCTCGAGCTGCCCGGTGCCGGCGGAGCGCCGCCCCGTGCGGGCGTTGGTGGCGGCGAAATCGAACAGGGTGCGGACCGTGCAGGCATCCCCGGCCGTGGCGCAGGAGACCCGCATCGAATCGGCCCGCGGGCTGTAGGTCCGGTCGGGCCAGCGGCGGACGAAGCGGCGCTTCTCCTCGATCAGGGCCCGCGCGCTCATCACGCGGCCGTGGAACTCGACCCGGGGAGCGTAGAAGTCCGGCATGGACGCCATCGCCTCGCCGTTGGAGGCCGACCAGAAATCCTGGTACGAGGTCGCGAGCCGTCGGGCGGCCTCGGCGAGCTCGGTCTCCTCGCGCTCGCGCGCCGGCCGCTCCGCCACCGCGGGCTCGCGGGGAGCAGGCCGGGGGGCCGGCCTGTCCGCCACCGCAGGCTCCCGGGGAGCGGGAGCGGGCGCCTCGGCGGGCTCGGGCCGGGCCTGGCGGCGAGGCGGCTCCTGCGCTGGCGGCGGGGTTTGGGCGACCTCCGGAGCGGGGGCGGCCGGGGGAGGAGCCGGCGCCGCGGGCGGGGCCGGAGGGGCGGGAGCGGGTCGCGCGACCTGCTCGCGCGGGGC
>DASPJU010000069.1:0-10221 GCA_035628475.1 Salinarimonas sp.
TCGCTGACCAGCATCTCGGACGCCTTCGCGTACCGCGAGGAGATCGGCCAGCACTCCGCGCTCATCTTCCGCTTTCCGACCGATACCCGGACCTTTCGCTACGACCTCAAGGGCCAGAAGTGGACGGAGCGGAAGTACTACAGCGCGCCCTTTCAGACGGACTACCCCGTCGGCGCTTACGTCTATTGGCCCCGCTACAACCATCACCTCGTCGGGCTCAACACCGCGGCGGGAGGCTTCGCGACTCTCGACAGCACGAGCCGGCAGGACCTCGGTGGGCCTCTCGTCTGTGAGCGCACCACCGGGTGGCAGGACTTCGGCGGACAGCAGGTAAAGCGGTCTCGACGAGTGCGGGCGGTGGTTCGTCGTGGGACGCCGGAGGCGAGTGTGACGACTCCCGGTGCGCTGGAGATGCGGGTACAGGACGACGGGCGCAGCTGGACGCAATGGCGGCAAATCTCGCTCGGTACGCCCGGCCAGATCGAACAGGCACGAGATCTGTTCTTCGGCGGTGTCATGCGCCGTCGGCGCTACGGCCTGCGTTTCTCGAACACCGAGAGCATGTCTCTCGTCGGCCTTTACGACGACCTGGAAGACCTCGAAGGGGTGGCGCTTTAATGCCCTGGACGGTGCCGCTTCCGCAGGACACTTGGGGCGATCGCGACACGATGTCGTTCCTCCGCGAGGTCCACACCCGCATCAAGGCTGCAAGTTTCACGTGGAACCCTGCATCTGTGTCAGCAGGCGCGACCCTCGACACCACGTTGACCTCGGCGTCGGTGCCGCAGCTCAAGGGATTAAGGGCTGGAATGGCCGTGCAGGTGACGCCACCGAGCTCCATAAACAGCGGATTGCATGTGACGGGCGCATGGGTCCCGGCGGATAATCAATTGACCGTGCGTCTCTACAATTCCACAGCCGGCGCCCTCGACGCGGGAAGCGCAATATGGGCCTTCATGGGGGTATTGCCGTAATGGCTAGAACAAAATCATGGGCTGACCTGCAGGCGCACGTGGAAGAGCAGCGCGCCCGAGATCCAAACTGGGGCACGGGTGGCGGACGCTCGTGGACGAGCGGTGTCGGGAGCACGTTCGGTAGCCTGCCGGTTGTCGGGCCATTCGCAGAGAGCGCGCTCGATCCCGGCAAGGGCGCTCGCACGGCAGCTGCAGGCGCGAAAAAGGCGCAGGGTCAGTACGGCGATCTCGCCCGCCAGCAGTGGGACTGGGCAATGGAGGGCCTTCAGCGCTCCCAGGGCGTGTATGGCGCTCCCTCCGCGTATCTCGGCAACTGGCAGAGCCGGAGCCAGCAGCCCACGCAACTCGGGCAAGCGTGGGGCGGTGTGCGCAGTCGGCTCGAAGGTCCATCCAACACGCAGTCGCTCTACGGCCAGATGCAAACGAGGTTCGGCGGCCCAAGCGCCACACAAGGCGCGTACGATCAGCGCAACGCCTACCTCGGCCCCGGCCAGAACCGCTCGGCGGGCGCCTACAGCGGTATGCAGCAGGCGCTTGGCAGCGCCTCGAACATGGAGAACTTCGCCCAGGGCAACCAGCTCGGGCAATCGCAGCTCCGCACCTGGGCCGGCAACAACCCGAACGCCTACCAGGGCCCTGGGGCCATGGAGAGCATCTACGGCACCGTTCGCCAGGGCATGAACGGCCCCGGGACCTATGAGGGGTGGCAGGCGCAGAACGCGGGCCGGTATCAGGGCCCGTCGGCCATTCAGGATCTCTACAAGCAGGGCGCTGGCGGCTACGGCACCAAGAGCATGGCTGAGACGGTCGGCTCAGACGTCGCGATCGACATGGACCGCGAGTCCGCGCTCAACGCCTACGCCAAAGAAGCGGCCGGCGCTCTGCGCGGGCCCGGCAAGCTCGAGCAGGGCGCGGGCGAGGTGGGCGGCTACTACCGCGGCGCCTCGGACGTCTCGGATTTTGCCGGTCGCCAGCTTGGCAACCTTGAGCGCGAGGGCATGGGCGAGGAGTTCGCCCGCTCGGCGCTGCAGGGCGGGAACCCCTACCTCGAGCGCCAGCGCCAGCAGGGCATGGCGGCCATCAATCAGCAGATGGCCCGCCGTGGTCAGTTTTCGAGCGGGGGCGCCATGGCTGCCTTGGGCAACTACAACGCCGCGGCCGACGCCGAAGCCTTCAAATACATGGCAGACGTAGCGAACGCTGGCCAGCAGGCCCAGCTTGCGCGGCTCGGCCAAGGCCAGGGGCTCGCCGAGGGCTCGGCGCTCGGGAAGATGCGCCAGGGATCGGCGCTGCAGGGCCTTGCCCAGGGCCAAGAGGCCGAGTTCATGGGGCGACAGGACCAGCTGCTCAAGACGCTCAGCACCGAGCAGCAGGACCGCCTGGCGCGCGCGGGAGTGAAGCTCGGCGCCGCAGGACAGGCCGACCAGTCCCGCATGGCCCGACTCGCTGGGATGTCCGACCTCGCAAAGGCGAGCTCCGCGGACTACCTCAACCGTCTCAACTCCGAGTCAGCGGCGGCGCAGGCGGCGCAGGACGCGAGCCAGGGGCGCCTGCGAGACCTGACGGGAGCAGCGACGGCCGCGCAGCAGGCGGAGCTTGCTCGTCTGGCAGGCGGGCGCAGTCTGGCGTCCGACATCGATACGTCCGATCTCGCCCGTTACGACGCGAACCGGGCAACGGCGATGGGGGCGGATGCCTCGCGGCTCGCGCGGCAACAGGCGCTCATGAGCGGCGCCACCGCAGCGGACGGGTCGATGCGCTCCGACTGGGATGCGCTCCTGCGGGGCGCGCAGGGCCGTGACTCCGAGGAGCTCGCCCGGTCGCAGTTCCTGGCCACCCTCGCCACCAACGGCGACCAGTCCGAGATGGCGCGCATGCAGGCGCTCCTGTCGGGCGCGGGTGGCGTCGACGCTCAGGATTGGGGGCGACAGCAAGACATGTATCAGGCGCTCATGGGCATGGCCAACTCGCAGGCCGGCGACTTGGGCCAGTGGTACGGGATGGGGATGGGCGCGTACGGGACCGGGATGGGCAACTCCATCAATGCAGGCGCGAACGCTGCCCAGCTCCGCGGCCAGGGACAGGACGCCTACGGTCGCATGCTCATGGACGCGGGGAGCACGTACCTGCAGTACCGCGGCCGGCAGGGGCAGCAGCAGCCGCAGTATCAGCCGTACTACTCGCGACCATACGACCCCGACGACATTCTGCCCCCGACGAGGTTTTAAGCCATGGCCTGGCAACCGATCCATTACACCCCCGCCACCCACGGCCCCGCAGATCTCCTGCGCGGGTGGATGAAGGGCAAAGAAGAGCGGCGGCAAATCGATGCCGATGAGCGGGCTGCCTACCTCGAAGAGCAGCGGCAGCGCGAGAACCGCGAGCGCCTCCACCACGACGATTACAGAGGCGCCCTCAAGGCGGCTCAGGAGCTCATGGACGCAGGCCAGCCGGATGCGGCCGCGGCCGTCCTGGCGCGCTTCCGCCGGGGTGGGCAATGGGATCCGGTAGACCTCGGCGACAAGCCGCAGGAGCCCGTCCAGGGCGGCTCGGCGATGCCCGACGGGATCGAGAACGCCCAGCGGGGTATCAAGCCCCCGGTGATGCCTGGCCTGGAGGCCATCCAGCAGCAGCAGCTCGAGGAGGGGTCCAAGCCGGGTGCCATGATGGGCCCAGCTCTAGGAGAGCAGGCGCCAAACCCGTTCATGGCCGCTCGGCAAGCGCAAATGGCGCAGGCCCCGCAGGCTGCCCCGGCGAACCCGATCATGGCAGCCCGCCAGGCGCAGCAGGCGCAGAACGCCAAGCGCGCCGAGGCGTACCGTCAAGGCCGCCGCTTCACCGATCCATGGGGCAACCAGGTCACGCTGGACCCGATGGCGCGGGAGAACACTCGGCGGGCTGGGGATGAGCGCCAGATGGCCGAAAACGCCGCGATCTTCGATCAGCACTTCATGCAATCGGATGATCCCGTCATACGCAAATACGCATCGCAGTTGCGGCCTGCGATTATCTCGACCCCCGAGCGTCTCGACACCGGCAAGGTCCTAGACTTCATCCGCATGCGCGCCGACCGCGACGCCCAGGCGGAAATCGCGGCGCGTAATCGCCATGAAGACAAGGAGGACAAGTGGGCTATGGCCCAGTTCAACGCGAAGGAGGCCATGAAACGCGCAATCGTCGCGGGTCGCAACGCCGCCGCGCGCGCCGACAAACCGCAGAAGCCAGGCACGGACGACCTGCGGGAAATTTCGCGCCTTGAAGAGGACATTCGGGACCTTGAAGAGCAGGCCAAACTGGTCGAGAGCAACCCGGAAGCGTTTGAGGAGATGCGTAGCGCTCACATCAACTTTGCGCGGACCGAGGAGGGGAAGAAGCTTCCGGGCGGCGGACTCGTCGTTTCAGGATTGAAAACGTTCGGGGAATTACCAATTACCCCCGACCAGGCAGTCAAGAGCGAGGACGGCCGTAAGCTCTACCGCGGCGTCGAGAAGGTCACAAACTCCATGGCGAAGGGCTACGGCGCTTCCATCACTGACAGCGACCGCAGCGCAGCGCGAAGCGAAGTGTCGTTGTTTTCGTCAGCCCCGGCCGAGTACGCCGCGCAGTTGCGGCGGGCCGCGCAGCGCCTGCGCAACGGGCGCGATCTCTACCTGCGCAACCGCAACATGGCTGACGGGCCCGCCGTCTCGCCACCCGCAAACCAGGGCAAGGGCAAGGGCAAAGGCAGCGGAAACCCGATCGTCCGTGGCAACGACTTAGCGCGGATCAACGCTGCTCTCGCAGATCCGAAGCTTCCGCCCGCAAAGCGCGCCCATCTCATGCGATTGAAGGCAAAGGCTGAGGCCAATGGCAAAGCCAAGTAACGTCGACAAGCTCATCGCTGACCTCGAAGCACGCTATGGAAGCGACGACGAAGAGACGCCCAGGAACGCTCAGGCGCGAGTCGAGCGCACCAATCAGCTCAAGGCCAAGCAAGCGCAGTATGCCGACCGGGTGAAGCGACTTGAGGCTGCGCCAGGGCCTGGTCTCGCAGACTTCGGAGAAGGCGCATGGCATGGCGCGAACGCCGCGGCGGCCGAATACCTGAACGGCATCACCGGCGGCGGGTACCGCGAAGCGGTGGATGCGGTGATGCCACGCATGGGTGAACTAAATCGCCAGCGTCGCGAGGAGCTCATGTCTACCCCCCTCGGCGCCATGTCGGCCAATGTGATGAACGCGTCCGCCGGTCTCACCATGGCGCCAAAGAGCGCAACGCAGATGGCGCGTCAGGGTCTGACATTGGCAGAGCAGGATGCTGCTCGACGAGGCGTCCTGAGCCTGCCGGATGCGGCGTCGCAGGTCGGCGATCGCGCCGTCCATCTCGCATCCAAGCTCCCGGGGCGTCTTGGTGTCCGCGCGCAGATTCCTCAGGGCGCCATCGCCGGCGCAACCAGCAGCGGCTTCATGGGCGCCAACCAGTCCATCCTCCGTGGGGACGCCCCCGCCGAGGTCCTCCAGAGCACCCTCGACGCAGGCAAGGAGGGCGCGCTCTGGGGCACCGCCCTGGCGACTGCTGGCAAGACCGCTCAGTCAACTGAGGACTGGATCCGAAGCGAAAAGTCGCCCCGTGGGCAGAATCTGCGCGTGTTGGAACGCTACGGCTCATCGCCGTCGGCCAAGCCGTTCAGCCCGGTGAGAAACGCGCCATCCGATCAGCTGGGCCTGCCGGCCAGTTCCCGCGGGCGCGGCCTCGCTGGTGAGATGGCGGCCGAGAAGCTTCAATCGGAAGTCAGCGCGCAAGCGCGCATGGCGGGGCAGCGCCTAGAGGGGGAGCTCGCTGCTGCTCGAGCGAGTCAGGGGGATCGCATGCTGAGCGTCCAGAAGCACGTGGACGACATCGACGCGCTGCTGGCTGATCCTAAGGTGGACCTGCAAACGGGTCTGCGGACCAAGCTCGAGATCAGTCGGAAAATTCTCACCGGCGAGTTGGAGCCATCGATGGATGTATTCACCTCGCGCGCTCAGCCTGTACGCGGCTCGGTCGGCGTCGTCGAGGAGATGCTGGAGACGCCGCTTGACATCTACACAACGCGGATGCGCGAAGTTACGGCCGGAGAGCATCCTGCGGGCGTTTTCGTCCACAGGGGCGGCGAGGTCGCACCGCGTGGGCGCTACTACGACCAGGGAAACCTCCCGAACAACGTTACGGGCCGCGCGGTAACTGTCGACGTCGATGAGCCGGTTACGGTGCGAAGCACTGAGCGCGAGGGCTTTCCAACCCAGCAAATGAGCGTTGAGTCGGCAGAACCGGTGCGCGTGCCGCTTGGCGATATTCGTGGGCGCGTGGGCGATAAGCCCAACTACGTGATGCCAGCCGACAAGCTCAACCAGGTGCGCGATCTCCTCGACGAAGTTGCGGGCGTTGACGCTCGCGCAGCAGGCATTTCGAAAGAGAAATATCCGCTCTTCCAGCTTTCGAACCAAATGCGCCATGAGACGATCAAACGCGGCGCCCCGGCCTATGCGCTCGCCAATCGTCGGTTCGCAGACCGCTCCAAGAAGCTTGAGCGCACCACCGAGCGCATGCGCACCGAGGACAATGAATCGCTCGGCATGCAGATCGCCGGCATCGGCGAAGAAGGTGCGAAGCAGGCCGGCGTCCGGGAACGTCGTCTGAGTAAGCTGCGCAGCCAGTTCCCGGTGTCGGAGCACATGCCACCCTCGAAGGTAGATGAGCTTTTCGACAATTCCCGCCGGCTCCTGGCCGAGGAAATGCTGGAGATGAAGAAGCTACCCCGCATCGGGGGCGGCGACGACGCTATCCTGCGGTCGGAACCATTCCTGTCGCGCGGTCTCTACCCGATGGCTGGCTTCGCGCGGCACACGGGGGAGCTAGCGCGGATTCTCGGTCCAGCCGTGGAAGCTCGGCGGCAAAGGAACCGAGAGCGAGCGGAGAAGATGAAGCGAGGGGGTAAATGACCCGCCTAGAACAGCGGGTGCTCCCAGAGGTAGCGTATGGCGCTCACAAGGGCCCACGCGAGTCCGACGGGCACCGCCACGACGAGCGCGAAAGCAACGATGCCGACTGCTCCGGTGCCAACGGTCTTGCCGATCTCGGCGCCGAGCCTTGCGACGCCACGAAAGCCCGTCTCTTCCTCGAGAGGGTCGATCCAGTCGCCATCGAATTCCACGTCCCTGCCGTCGAGTCGCGCCCGCCTATAGCCCATGGGATCGATCTTCGGCCCTTTGTGCCCCGTCTTCAAGTGCAGGTGACAAACACCCGCATCCAAACACGTTTTTGGATCGCCACGCCGCACGGCGGCGGAAAGTAGGAGATAGACCCCATGCGTGACCCACTGTCATTCACCTGGACCGTAAAGCCGGGCAATAGCGAGAGCGTCGTGGTCCTGGATTCGACCTACGGCCTGCGTGGCTCCTCGGCGAGCCTGGCGAGCGGCTCAGCCTTCCTGACGCCGGGTCCCCTGCGGAACCGCTGGGCAGGCGCCATCATCCGTTACACGGTCCTCTGCACCACGCAAAACGTCACCGGCAAGGAGCAGGTGTTGACCGGGCAAGCCGGGACTTCCGCCGACTGGGAGGACCAGGGCACGGCCGGCTCATACACGGTGACGGCTGCAACGACGAGCACCCGCGAGTTCAAGCCGTACAGCGGAGACTTCCGGCTCAAGTTTGATGCAGGTGGGACGGGCCCAGGGGCTCTCACGGTCAAAGTAACCGTCATCTGGTCTGACGACTACGGGAACTAAAGCCATGGCAACAGCAGATCCAGGACATAACCCCGACGTTCTCTTTCCCGATGGGGCCGGTGGCGGGCAATCGCTCACCGGCGGCACCGGCAGCGGAGACGATCTCACCCTCTCGTCGACTTCTCACGCGACGAAGGGCACCATCTTCTTCGGCACCACGCCTAAGTGCCAGATAGATGAGGCTACAGGCTGTATCACGATTACGCGCACCTCTGCCGGTAACGCCATTCTCATGTCTTCTACGTCTGAGGAGTACGTGGGGAAGACGAATGCGCGCGTCTTCATCGGCACCGAGGACAACAACGACCTCTATCTGATGACGAACTTCGTCGGCCGCATCCACATGAGCGGCCTGACATCGAACCTGGGGAACATCGCATTTAGAAACGACGGGTCAGCGTCGGCGGGCGCCTACAACGGAATGAAGTTCCTGCACCACCAGACGGTCCCCTCGGCGGCGGGCGCAACGCTCGATAACTACCTCTTCGAAGCCGGCACAATCACGCTCACCGGCTCCACGAACGTCTCGACCGCCACGGGATTCAACGTTTTCACCCTCCAGCGCAGCACACTGACGTCGTCGAATGCGATAACGGTCACCAACGCCGCCACGGTGTACATCGCGAACGCTCCCGCCGCGGCAGGGTCTACAACGATCACAAACGCCTATGCGCTGTGGTGCGATGCCGGGCTCGCTCGTTTTGATGGCAACGGCACGGACATATTCGAGCTCCCGGCCGACGCTACCGACCCCACGGGGGGCGGCGGAGCTGCAACAGGCCGTATCCCTGTTCGCATCGGCGGCACCACCCGTTACCTCGCGTACTACTAAACAGGAGCTGACCGATGACATGCACACTCACGACTTCAATCGCGGTCCCGAACATCACCCGCTGGCGCATCGCCGACGTCAATTTTCAAGACTCCGCGTCCACCGTTCAAATTGGCGTCGTCTTCATGTCCGCCCCTGCCGGCGGACGCGAGAAGAAGATTTCGATCGAGATCTCGAACACGAGCGCCGAGACCATCATCAAGAGCGCAGTCGCGACGGGGTTTGCGGACGATGTGGTTCGGGGACCGCGCATCACCGTCTCGGGCGCCTATGACCGGCTCGAGGCCGCCTATAACGGCGGCACGAAGGCGGCCCGTATGCGCAACCTCGAGACGGCGCTTGCGGCAGAGTCAGGGATCATCGCATCAGCCCTACAGGGAACGATCGCGTGACCGACGCGGAGAAGGCCGAGCTCCAGGCCGTCTGCGACGTTCTTCTGAACGAGGCGGAAAACCTGGCCAAGGCCGGCCAGGTCAGGCTTTCCGGCCTGCTCCTGACCGCACGCCAGACCCTTCGTTGGCTGGCCACGCGAATCATAGACAAAGACACCCCTGCCCCCCTGACGGAGCCAGGGCCGGGCTGATGGAGCCGTCTCGCCCCTTCTCGAACGTCGTGGATCTCACGGCGCGCATCCAGCGACTCGAGGAGACGGCGGGCGCTACCGAGGACGCGTTGACGGGCCTCTCTCGCAGCGTCGGCGATTTAGCGAAGGCCGTCGAGGGCCTGACCGTGGCGCTCAAGGGGCCCGACCACAGGCCCGAGGAAGGGGTGATCTGGCAGGTCCGTCACCTCGACCAGCGGCGGCGGGTGCTGGACAAGGTCCTCGTGGCGCTCTTGACCGCCTTTGCCATCGCGGCCGGCGGGTTTCTCTTTCGGATGTCCTGGATCGTCCAGGCAGCGAAGTTGCCATGAGGAGGACACCATGGACGAGCGAACACCCCGAGCACAGCCCCGGAGCCATTCCTCAATGGCCCTCGCAAATCTCGCCTTCGCCATGGATGCGCTTGCTGCTCGTCTCAGCGAGGCTGCACGTGTTCTCGACACGCTTGAGGGCGCTCATCGAGAGCGCTTCCTCGCCGAGATCGCGGTCCACGTCCGAGAGATCGCCGACTACGGCCATGAATCGGCCAGGGTCATCGAAAGGCTAAACGATGAGTGACACCTCCAAGACCACGTCGATCGTCCTGCACGCCCTCGGCATCAGCCTCACGGCGCTCGGCCAGTCCACCGACCTCCCGCCCCTCATGCGCGCCATCTGCGCGGCGGTGGGGCTCACATGCGCGATGCTCGCCCGCAGCCTTGCCTCTATGCTGCCGGGGAAGCGCATGTTCCCGCCCGAGGGGCCATGAGGCTCACGCCCTACTTTAGCCTCGACGAGTTCGACTGCCACGACGGCAATCAGGTGCCGAAGGAGTACATCGCGAACGTTGAGCATCTCGTGGTGAAGGTCCTGCAGCCGCTCCGCGAACTGTGGGGACCGCTGATCGTCGTCTCGGGGTGGCGGTCGCAGGATTGGAACACGCGCGTAGGTGGCGCCAAAGCCTCCACCCATCTCACCGGCGAGGGTGCGGACGTGCGACCGGTACGGCTGCGGGATGTACCGGAGTTCCTCGCGTTGATCGAGGCGCGACTCAAAGCCGGTGGACTCCCCGAGCTCGGTGGCCTG
>DASPJU010000070.1:0-9014 GCA_035628475.1 Salinarimonas sp.
CGCCCCCGAGACGGGCGAAGATCGAGATCAGCGAGGCGCCGAAGCCGAGCGCGACGAGCGAGTCGATGACCTCCCGGCTCGAGGGCGAAAGCCCCGCGATCCGGGTGAGATAGCCGTAGTAGAGGGCGACGCCGAGGAGCGCGAGGCCGGCGACGAGGAGGCCCGTCACCGCGCCCGACTTGAAGGCGACGTCGAGGCCGAGGCCGAGCGACTGGGTGGCCGCCTGGGCGGTGCGCACGTTCGCCCGCACCGAGACGTTCATGCCGATGAAGCCCGCCGCCGCCGACAGGACCGCGCCGATCGCGAAGCCCACGGCCACCCAGATGCCCAGCAGGAAGATCAGCGCCACGAACAGGACGACGCCCACGACCGCGATCGTGACGTATTGCCGGCGCAGATAGGCCTGGGCCCCCTCGGCGATCGCGCCCGCGATCTCCTGCATGCGCTGCGTGCCGGCATCGCGCCGCATCACGTCGTTGATGGCCCACAGGCCATAGGCGATCGACAGGGCGCCGCCTAAGATGATCAGGAGGATGGTCAGCATTGGTCCTTCCTTGGGTACCGAGGCGGGCTTGTTGTTGGGATCTGTGGGCGCCACCGGGGACGGGGCCCGATTCGTGCCAAACTTTCGCTGAAATCGCAAACGGGACCTTGGGGGCGTGCACAGGCACGCGGTCCGATTTTTCGGATCGGTTGCCCGCGCGTCACGCCGCGACCGCCCGCGCCCGGGCCTGCCAGGCGAGCAGGAGGAGCGTGAGCGCCACGGGAGGCAGGACGAGCCAGTTGAGCGTCTCCCAGCCGCCGAGGTTCAGGAGCTTGCCCGAGGAGAAGGAGGCGAGCGCGACCGAGCCGAAGACCAGGAAGTCGTTAGCGGCCTGGACCTTGGCGCGCTCCTCGGGCCGGTAGCAGTCCGTCACCATGGCGGTGGCGCCGATGAAGCCGAAGTTCCAGCCGAGCCCCAGGAGCACGAGGGCGATCCAGAAATGCGCGACGCCGAGGCCCGACAGCCCCACCGCCGCGGCAGCCGCGATGAGGACGAGCCCCGCCGCCGTGATCCGCTCCTTGCCGTAGCGGTCGATCAGGCTCCCGGTGACGAAGCTCGGGCCGAACATCGCGAGGATGTGCAGCGAGATCCCCAGGGCCGCGAGGTCGACGGAGTGACCGCAGCCCACCATGGCCAGCGGCGCCGCCGTCATCATGAAGCTCATGAGCCCGTAGGACGTGAGCCCCGCCAGCACCGCCACGACGAAGCGCGGCTGGCGCATGATCTCGCCCAGGGGCCGCCCGCCGCCCCTGGCCGCCTCGGCCTCGACGGGGGGCGCCCGCAGGGCGGCGAGCACGGCCATGGACAAGAAGGCCAGGACCGCCTGGCCCAGGAACGCCCCCGCGAAGAGCGCGCCCGGGACGACGTCGCGGCTCCAGATCACCACCTGCGGGCCGATGATGCCGGCCGCGAGCCCGCCCGCCATCACCCAGGAGATCGCCCGGGCCCGGAAAGCGGGCGAGGCGGAATCGGCCGCCGCGAAGCGGTAGCTCTGCACGAAGGCGCCGTAGCCCCCGGCGATCGCGGTGGCGAGGCAGAAGAGCGCGAAGTTCGCGGCCGCGATCGCGTAGGCCGCGACGCACCCCGCCACGACGCCGAGCGTGGCCCCGATCACGTAGCCGTTGCGGCGCCCGACCCGGCGCATCAGCAGCGCCGCGGGGATGGTGGAGAGCGCCAGGCCCAGGTTGAGCGTGCTCACGGGGAGCGTGGCCAGGAGCTTGTTCTCGGCGATGGCCTGTCCCACGAGGCCGCCCACCGAGATCACGATCGAGGGGCTCGCGCCGCCGAGCGCCTGAGCGCCGGCGAGCACCAGGGCATTGCGCCTCGCCAGGCGGTCGTCGGGCGCGTGCATCGGAACGAGGGGCTCAGAAATGGCTGAACGAGCCCCTCGTGTAGCGCCTTTCGAGACCCGCGTCCCGGAAAACCGGGAGGCCGTCGCCCTCGACCATGCTCCCGATCACGGTGGCCGGCACGCCCGCCGCGGCCGTGGCGTCGAGAAAGGCGGCGAGCCGCGCGTCCGGCACGGCGCACAGGATCTCGTAGTCGTCGCCGCCGGTGATCATCAGGTCGCGCAGGCGCTCGTCGGCGCCCATCGCGCTCCGCCCGGCGGGGGAGAAGGGGATCAGGGCGGTGTCGATCTCGGCCGAGAGGCCGCCCGCGCGGGCCATCTTGGCGAGGTCCCCCGCGAGCCCGTCCGAGACGTCCATGGCAGCCGTGGCATGGTCGCGCAGGATCGCGGCGAGCGCGAGCCGGGGGCGGGGATGGAGGTAGCGGTCCGTGAGGTAGACGCGGTGATTGAGGGGCAGGCCCGCGGCCCAGGCGCCCCCGGGCTGGCGGCGAAGCGCCAGCCCCAGGGCCGCGTCGCCGATGGTGCCCGTGACGCAGACCCGATCGCCCCCCCGCGCCGTGAAGCGGTGGACCATGCGCCCGGCCGGCACCGCGCCGATCGCGGTGATGGAGAGCACGAGGGGCCCGCGCGCCGCGACCGTGTCGCCCCCCAGCAGGGGGCAGCGATAGGCCGCGGCGGCCTCGCGCAGGCCCTCGGCGAAGCCCGCGAGCCAGTCGGGCGCCCAGTCGTCGGGCAGGGCGAGGGTGAGCAGGAAGCCCAGCGGCGTCGCGCCCTTGGCGGCGAGGTCCGACATGTTGACGCCGAGCGCCTTGCGCCCGATCGAGGTCGCGGGATCGTCGGGGAAGAAGTGCCCGCCCGCCACCAGCGCGTCGGCGGTGAGGACGAGATCGTGCCCCTCGGGCGGCGTCAGGCGGGCGGCGTCATCCTTGAGGAGGAGTCCGCCCTCCCCCGCCATCGGCGCGAAGTAGCGCGCGATCAGATCGTCCTCGCTGGGGCGGTTCGCGGCTTGCATGGAGGGTCGGACTCGGCGCGCTGCGCGGGATGACCCGACCATAACCCGGGACGGTTACTTTTTCGACCTGCGCTCGCTCCGGGCGTCGAGCTCGCCGGGGCGGGCCTCGCGGGCGACGGCGTCGAGCACGGCGTTCACGAAGCCGGGCTCGTCCTCGCCGTAGAAGCCGTGGGTCACGTCCACGTATTCAGTGATGACGACCCGGGCCGGCACGTCCTTGCGATAGAGGAGCTCGTAGGCGCCCGCGCGCAGGATGGCGCGCAGCACCGCCTCGACGCGCTTGAGGGGCCAGCCCGCCGCGAGCGCGGCGTCGACGCGCTGGTCCACTGGCCGCTGGTGCTCCACGACGCCCGCCAGCAGGTCGCGGAAGAAGGCGTTCTCGGCGGGCTGGAACTCCACGCCCTCGACCTCCCGGCCGATCCAGAACGCCTCGAACTCGGCGAGCGCGTCCACGAGCCCCTTGCCAGCCACGTCCATCTGGTAGAGCGCCTGCACGGCCGCGAGGCGCGAGGCGCTGCGTTCGGTGGCCTTCGCCATGATCTAACGGTTCTCCTGGAGGCGGCGCTTGAGGCGGAGCACGGCCAAAGCCGCCTCCGCCGCCCCGCCGCCCTTGTTCAACTCGCCCACGCGGGCCCGGGTCCAGGCCTGCTCCTCGGTGTTGACCGTGAGGATGCCGTTGCCGAGGGGCAGCCGTCGGGCGACCGAGAGATCCATGAGGGCCCGGGCGCTCTCGCCGGCCACGATGTCGTAATGCCCCGTGTCGCCCCGGATTACGCAGCCCAGCGCGACCGCCGCGTCGTAGGGCGCGCCGCGGGCCTCCGCCGCGTCGAGGGCGATGGCGAGCGCCGCCGGGATCTCGAGGGCACCCGCGACCGTCAGGACGTCGAGGGAGGCCCCCGCGGCCTCGACGGCCTGGCGGACGCCGCGCAGGAGCTCGTCGGCCAGATCCTCGTAGTAGCGCGCCTCGACGACGAGGACGCGCGCGCCGGGCAGGGGCGTGGCGTCGAGGCGGGCGGGGCTTTGGGCGACCATGGAGGGGTTCCGGAAGCGGGACGGGGTCGTTTACGGGAGGGCGGGGCGGAGGGCAAGGCGTCTCCCCTCTCCCGGACAGGAGGGGGCCGGGTGGCGAGGGATCACGCCGGGAGGTTCGCCGATCCAGCGTCGTCGCCGGCCCCGAGCCGGCGATCCGGGCGGTGACCGGGTCTCGATCCCCGGATCGAGACCCGCGGACGGGAGGGGGCTATCCCGTCGCTCCCATCAGCCGCGCCGCGTAACGGGCCATGAGGTCCACCTCGAGGTTCAGCCGGTCGCCCGCCTTGCGGTCGCCCCAGGTGGTGACGGCGAGCGTGTGGGGGATGATCAGGACCGACAGCACGTCCCCGTCGACCGAGTTCACCGTGAGCGAGGTGCCGTCGAGGGCCACCGAGCCCTTCTCGGCGACGAAGCGCGCGAGCGCGTGCGGGACGCGGACGTCGAAGCGGGCGGTCGGGCCCCAGGGATTGTCGCCGGCGCTCATCTCGACCCGCCGCACGATCTCGGCGACCCCGTCCACGTGCCCCGTGACGATGTGCCCGCCGAGCTCGTCGCCGATCCTGAGCGAGCGCTCCAGGTTGATCCGGGTCCCCTCCCCCCAGTCCGGCACCGTGGTGCGGGCCAAGGTCTCCGCCGCGGCGTCGACCTCGAACCAGGCGCCGGAGCCGAGGGGCCCGAAGCCCACCACGGTGAGGCAGGGGCCCGAGCAGGCGATGGAGGCGCCGAGCTGGATGGTGGCGGGGTCGTAGGCGCTCTCGACGCGCAACCGACGCAGGTTGCCGGCCTCCGAGACGGAGGCCACCACGCCGACATCCGTGACGATCCCGGTGAACATCAGGCGCTCCTCTCGTAGGTCTCGATCAGGTCCGGGCCGGCGGGCCGCGCGTCGATCCGGCGGAAGCGCTCGGGGATCGCGCGCGCCAGGGCCGGACCCACGGCCGACAAGCCCTCCAGCCCCAAGGTCGCGGGCCCGGTGAGGAGCGCGACCTCGTCCACCAGATCGGCCTCGGCAAGCGCGTTCGCAAGGCGCGGGCCGCCCTCGCAGAAGACGCGCGTGATGCCCCGCGCCGCGAGCAGGCGCAAGGCCTCGCCCGCGTCGACGCGTCCGGCCGCGTCGGCGCCGACGCGCATCACCTCGACGCCCGCGGCCACGAGCGCCCGCTCGGGCTCGACGGGAGCCCCCTCGGCGGCGACGATCCAGGTCGGCACCTCGCGGGCCGTGGCGACGAGGCGCGCCGCCGGGGCGAGGGACAGGCGGCTGTCGAGCACGACCCGCACGGGCGAGCGCCCGGCGAGGCCCGGCAGGCGCACGGTGAGCAGGGGATCGTCCGCCGCCGCCGTGCCGGCCCCCACCAGGACGGCGTCGGCGTGCATGCGCATGAGGTGGACCCGTCCTTGCGCCTCCTCGCCCGTGATCATCAGGCGCGGGCCGGCCGCGGCGGCGTAGCCGTCGCGGGTGCGGGCGAGCTTCAGGGTCACGGCCGGCAGGCCCCGCGTCACGCGCTTGACGTGGCCGCGATGGTCGCGCGCCGCCGCCTCGGCCAGCAGGCCCGTCTCGACCGCGACGCCCCGCTCGGCGAGATGCCGGGCGCCCCGTCCGCTGACGCGGGGATCCGGATCGGTCAAGGCCACCACGACGCGGGCGAGACCCGACGCGAGCACCGCGTCGACGCAGGGAGGCGTGCGGCCGTGATGCGAGCAGGGCTCCAGCGTCACGTAGAGTGTCCCGCCCCGCACCGCGGCGCCCGCGGCCTCCAGCGCCACCCGCTCCGCGTGGGGCCGCCCGCCGACCTGCGTGACGCCGGTGGCGGCAATGCGGCCGGCGGCGTCCGCCACGACGGCGCCGACGCTCGGATTGGGCCAGGTGAGGCCCAGATTCCGGGCGCCGACCGCGAGCGCCAGACCCATGAGCCGGGCGTCGGCCGCGGGGTCGTTCCCGCTCATTCGGATCGGCGGGCCGGCCGGGCGCCGGGCTCGTCCTCGCCGCTCATGGCGCCCAGGAGGTCCTCGAAGTCCTTCGCCTCGCGGAAGTTGCGGTAGACGGAGGCGAAGCGGACATAGGCCACCTCGTCGAGGGCTTTTAACCCCTCCATGACCAGGGCGCCCACCGTCTCGGCCGGCACCTCGGCGTCGCCCGCGCTCTCGAGCTGGCGCACGAGGCCGTTGATCATGCGCTCGACGCGCTCCCGGTCGACGTTGCGCTTGCGAAGCGCGATCTCGACGGAGCGCTGGAGCTTGTCGCGGTCGAAGGTCTCGCGCTCGCCCGAGCGCTTCACCACGGTGATCTCGCGCAGCTGCACCCGCTCGAAGGTGGTGAACCGCCCGCCGCAATCCGAGCAGACGCGCCGGCGCCGGATCGCGGCCCCGTCCTCGGTGGGGCGGGAATCCTTCACCTGGGTGTCGGCATTGGCGCAAAAGGGGCAGCGCATGGGGCTCCTCTGGGCGGAGCGCAGGGTCTAGGACGGGTGAACGCGACGGGCAAGTGCGACGGGCTCCCGCGCCAGTCCGGGAGGGAGGGACGGGGGTGCGGGCGGCGAGGTTGGACCGCTTGCGTCACCCCGGCGCTCGTCATCCCCGGGCTTGACCCGGCGATCCAGCCAACCTCTCCACCTGGATCCCCGGGACAAGCCCGGGGATGACAACGGTAGTGTTTTCCTGCGCCCCCCGTGTGTTCCCTCACCCCCGTCCTCTCTCCCATGCGGGAGCAGGGGGGACGCGCGTCACCCGTAGATCGGGAAGCGCCGGGTCAGCTCGTGCGCCCGCTCCTTCACCGAGGCCTCAACGGCCTCGTTGCCCGCCTCGCCGTTGGCCGCGAGCCCGTCCAGGGTCTCGACCACGAGCTCTCCGACCCGGCGGAACTCGGCGACGCCGAAGCCGCGGGTGGTACAGGCGGGGGTCCCCAGGCGCACGCCCGAGGTGACCATCGGCTTTTGCGGATCGAAGGGCACGCCGTTCTTGTTGCAGGTGATGTGGGCGCGCCCGAGCGCCGCTTCCGCCGCCTTGCCGGTGAGGCCCTTGGGCCGCAGGTCGACGAGCATCAGGTGGTTGTCGGTGCCCCCCGCGACGATGGCGTAGCCGCCCGAGATCACCGTGTCGGCGAGCGCGCGGGCGTTCTCGACCACGGATCGGGCATAGAGCTTGAACTCGGGCCGCAGCGCCTCGCCGAAGGCCACCGCCTTGGCCGCGATCACGTGCATGAGCGGCCCGCCCTGGAGGCCGGGAAAGATCGCCGAGTTGAACCGCTTGGCCAGGTCCTCGTCGTTGGTCAGGATCATGCCCCCGCGCGGGCCGCGCAGGGTCTTGTGGGTCGTGGTGGTCACGACATGGGCGTGCGGGAAGGGCGAGGGGTGCGCCCCGCCGGCGACGAGCCCCGCGAAATGGGCGATGTCGACCATGAAGAAGGCGCCGACCTCGTCGCAGACGGCGCGGAACCGCGCGAAGTCCCAATGGCGCGAATAGGCCGAGCCGCCGGCCACGATCACCTTCGGCCGGTGCTCGCGCGCGAGCCGCTCGACCTCGTCCATGTCGATGAGGTGATCGTCCTCTCGGACCTTGTAGCTCACCACGTTGAACCACTTGCCCGACATGTTGACGGGCGAGCCGTGCGTGAGGTGGCCGCCGCAGGCGAGATCCAGGCCCATGAAGGTGTCGCCCGGCTTCATCAGCGCCATGAACACCGCCTGGTTCGCCTGGGAGCCGGAATTCGGCTGCACGTTGGCGAAGCGGCAGTCGAACAGGCGGCAGGCGCGCTCGATGGCGAGGGTCTCGGCGATGTCCACGAATTGGCAGCCGCCGTAATAGCGGCGGCCCGGATAGCCCTCCGCATACTTGTTCGTCATCACCGAGCCCTGGGCCTCCAGGACGGCGCGGGAGACGATGTTCTCCGAGGCGATGAGCTCGATCTCGTCGCGCTGGCGCCCAAGCTCCTGCTCGATGGAGCGGGCGATCTCGGGATCCGAATCGGCCAGCGCCGCCGAGAAGAAGGAATTCGACAGATGGCTCTTCGCCTCGACCGCGCTCATGGGACACCTCGTCTGATCTGATCGCGGGCGGCCCGGCCGCCCCGGCCCGGGCATACGTGGCGCGCCGGGCCGTTTTTCGGGGAGCGCCTTACCATGGGCCCGGGGACCACGCCACTGGACAAGGCGGCGCGGCGCCGAAACCTCCGCCGCGCCCGGGGATTCCCCTCCTGGGGGAGGAGCCTGGACGGAACCGGATGATCGCACGCCTTCTCGTCGTCCTCGGCGTTCTCGCCGCGCCTCCGGCCCTGGCCGGCCCGATCGCCTGCCCGCAGCACGTGGCCGAGGGCCAGGCCCCCGATCTCGTCGACCCCAAGCTCGCGCCCCGCACCCGGGTGCTGTGCTACGAGGCCTTCGCGGTGCTGCATTCGGGGCTGACCCGCACGCCGCTCTGGTCGGCGGAGCGGCTGACGCGGGAGCGCCTGGAGGGCGCGCGGCGGACCGACCGGGCGGATACCTTCCACGCCGATCCGAACCTGCCCCGCGAGGAGCGCTCCGAGGTCGCGGACTATGCCCGCTCCGGGTTCGACCGGGGGCACATGGCGCCGGCCGGCGACATGCCGGACGAGCGGGCGCAGGAGGAATCCTTCAGCCTCGCCAACATGGTGCCGCAGAATCCGGACCTGAACCGGAACCTGTGGGAGCGTGTCGAGAGCGCCGTGCGCGACCTCGCGGGGCGCGCGGGCGAGGCCTTCGTGGTGACGGGGCCGATCTTCCTGGGCGCCGAGGTCGAGTCCCTGCGCGGGCGCGTGCTGGTGCCGACTCACCTCTACAAGGCCGTCTACGTTCCGTCGCGCCGGGAGGCGGGCGCGTATCTGGCGGCGAACGAGGAGGGCGCGGGCGTCGAGGTGGTCTCGATCGGCGAGCTGGCGCGCATCGCGGGCATCGACGCGTTCCCCGCCCTGCCCCCGGCCCTCAAGGGGGCCGCGGCGAGGCTGCCCGTCCCGGGCAAGGCCCGGCGCCGCGAGCCCGACCGCACGGGCTCGGTCCCGCCGCGGGCCTCGCCTGACGACCTCGTCTCCGGCATCCTCGAGGCGATCGACGGATTCACGCGATGAA
>DASPJU010000071.1:0-5076 GCA_035628475.1 Salinarimonas sp.
TCGAAGGTGAAGTCCTTGTGGAACTGGAGGCGGTAGGTGGCGCGCGGGGGCGGAGCGGCGAGCGCCGCGGCCGGTCCCCGCCGCCCGCGCCCCTCGGCCTGCATCCCGGCGGCCAGCCGCGCGAGGTCGCCTCCCGGTGCCGTCAGGCTCTCGACGTCGGTGCCCAGCCGCCTGCGCCAGTTCGGGTGGCCGGCATCCAGGCCCGGCATGTTGGCCTGGTTGAGCTCGCCCGCCGCGTCCTCGAGCTGGATTCCGGCGAGGACGCAGGGCGTGCGGGCGAGGTAGCGCAGGGCCGCCTCCAGGGGCGGCTCCTCGGGGGGCGCGGCATCGGGGCCGAGGCCCTCGCGGGCGAGCGCTTCCGCGAGCCGGGCGCGCTCGCCGACACGGTTGGCGCGCTCGCGCTCGGCGGTCTCGGGGTCGAAGACGCCGAGCGTCTGGCGCAGGTCGATGTCCAGGCCGCGCCACCAGCCCCGGAAGGTGGGCAGGTCGTGGGTCGAGAGCACGGCGAGCGCGTCGCGCGGATAGGCGCCCGGCTCCTTGAAGCCGCCGTCACCCGTCCGCTCGAAGGGCTGGACGCGGTAGCTCAGGATGCCCGACGCCATGATGGCGTCCGAGAAGCCCTCCGGCGCGGTGCCGAGGTCCTCGGCGATGACGAGGCAGCGATGGCGGTGGCTCTCCAGCCGCAGCACCGCGAGCATCGCCTCGAAGGGGAAATCCACGTAGGCGCCCTGCGAGGCCGGCATCCCCATCGGGATCAGGAACAGGCGCTGGAGCTGGAAGGCGTGGTCGATGCGGATCGCGCCCGCGTGGCGCATGTTGGCCGCGACCATGGCCCGGAAGGCGGCGAGCCCCTGAGCCTCGAGCGCCAGGGGGTCGAACGGGGGCAGCCCCCAATCCTGGCCCTGCGGCCCCAGTGGATCGGGCGGCGCGCCCACCGACAGGGTCGCGGCGACGCGCTCCGGGTGAGCCCAGACCTCCGAGCCGCCGCGATCGGCGCCGACCGCGAGATCGCGGTAGAGGCCGATCGCCATGCCCGAGGCGCGGGCGCGCTCCTGGGCGGCACCGAGCTGCATGTCCGCGAGCCATTGCAGCCACGCGTGGAAGGCCACGAGATCCGCCCGCTCGGCCTGGAAGCGGCGCACCGCCGGCGCCGTGCAGGAGCGGTATTCCTCCGGCCAGTCGCCCAGCCACCAGCGCCCTTCCGTCTTGAAGTGCTCGGAGAGCGCCTCGAAGGTGGCGTGCGCCTGGAGCGCGCCCCCGCCCTGGAGGCGGAAGGCCTCGAGGGCCGCCACGTCGCCCGCTACGCGGAAACGACCGTACAGCGCCTCCAGCAGGGGCCGCTTGGCCTCCCACACCGCGGCGTGGTCGATGAGCGAGGCCTCGCGCAGGGGCCGCAGGCGCTCCTCCGCCGCGGCCCGGGCTTCGCCCACCTCGTCGAAGCCGTCGACCAGGCGCGGGTCGATGAAGAGCGTCTCCAGGAACAGGCGCGAGGACGGGGAATAGGGCGAGTACTTGGTGCGGTCGGACGAGAAGAGGGCGTGGACGGGCGACAGCCCTAGGAACGCCGCTCCGAGAGCGCCCGCGCCCTCCGCCGCGACCGCGACCTCGCCATAGCCGCCGATGCCGAGATCCTCGCGACCGCGCAGCCCGTAGACCTGCGCGGTCGCGCCCCACAGGCGCGGGGCGTCACCGCCCGGCCCATAGGCGCGGCGCGGGGCCGCGATGAGGGTCGCGGACGCGCGCTCGCCACCGCTCCCCACCTGCAGACGGTGATAGCCGAGCGGAAGCGTGGGCAGGCGCAGGAGGTCGCCGCCCTCCAGGGTCGCGCGGCCCTCGCGGGTGTCGCCCGCCTCGTCGGTCAAGCGCCAGGTCGCGGCGGTGCCGGGCCGGCGCAGGCGCACGGCGGCAGGGCGCCCGGCCTCGACCGGTATCAACGCGGGGAGCAGTCCCTCCTTGATCCGCTCCAGGCGCGCCAGGCTCTCCCGGGCCGCGTCCGGACTGTCCACGGGGAGACCGAGACCCGCCAGGATCGCGGCGCGGGTCTCGCGGCTCGTCTCGACCTGCCGTCCAAAGGCATCCGAATAGGACGCGCCGACGCCGACGAGGCCGGCGACGCGATCCACCAGGGCGTCGTGCTCGCTCAAGGGCTCACTCCTTCGCGACGAGCGCGGTCCAGGACGGCAGGCGGCGGGTGCCCTCGCCGGCGACGCCCGGACTCGACCAGATCACGCGGCCGGGCGCCTCCACCCCGGCCTCCGCGTCGCCGACATTCATGGCGAAGCGTAGGGTGCCCCCCTCGTAGCGCCAGGTCGCGACGAGGGCGCCCGGGGCAGGGAGCGCGTAGGACGCCTCGATGAAGCGCGTCTTAGCGAGCGGCACGATCTCGGCTTGGCGCAGGCGCAGCAGATCGCGGACATCGGCGCGCACGGCGGCATGCGGCTCGTGGGTCGCTTCCGTCCAGTCCAGCTTGGAGAGCGTGAAGGTCTCCTCCAGGGTCGGATCGGGGATCTGGCGCTCCCCGTGCTGCTCGGCGAAGGACTTGAAGTTCGCGAATTCCCGCCGGCGTCCGTCGCGCACGGCCTTGGCGAGGTCGGGATCGTCGGAGAAGTCGACGAAGTAGAGGAAGGGCGCGGAAGCCGACCATTCCTCGCCCATGTAGAGCATGGGGATCTGCGGCGTGAGCAGGAGGCCCGCGCGGGCGAGCGTAAGGCGCCGCTCGTCGGCGAGCGCCGAGATGCGCTCGCCGAAGGCGCGGTTGCCGATCTGGTCGTGGTTCTGGAGGAAGGCCACGAAGGCGGAGGGCGGCAGGTGGCCCGAGGGCTCGCCGCGCGGCTTGCCCTCGTGGCCCGACATCTCGCCCTGATAGGCGAAGCCTTGCGTGAGGCAGCGCCCCAGGAGCTCCAGCCCGCGATCCGCGTAGTCCTCGTAATAGCCGTCGCTCTCGCCCGTCACGACGACGTGCCAGCAATGGTGGATGTCGTCGTTCCACTGCGCGGTGTGCAGGCGCGGGCGTTGCGCCTCGTCGCGGGGCAGCCAGCGGGCCTCGTTGGCGCCGTTCTCGAGCACGAGATGGACCTCGCGGCCGGGCAGCGCCGCGCGAGCGCGGGTCGCGATCTCCTCGATGATGTGGGGCGTGGAATCGTCGAGGATGGCGTGGACCGCGTCGAAGCGCAGCCCGTCCACGTGGTACTCCTCGAGCCAGTAGAGGGCGTTGTGGACGAAGTAGTCGCGCACGGCGGGCGCGGCCTCGCCGTCGAAGTTGATCCCGGCGCCCCAGGGGGTCTGGTGGCGCTCGGTGAAGAACGACTTGGCGTAGGCGTGGAGGTAGTTCCCGGCGGGCCCGAAATGGTTGTAGACCACGTCGATGAAGATCATCAGCCCCAGCGCATGGGCGCGGTCGATCAGGCGCTTGAGGTCGTCGGGGGTGCCGTAGGCGGCGTCCGGAGCGTAAGGCAGCACCCCGTCATAGCCCCAGCCGCGCTTGCCCGGGAAGTCGGCCAGGGGCAGGAGCTCGATGGCGGTGATGCCGAGATCGCGCAGCTCCTCCAGCTTGCGCTCCAGCCCCGCATAGGTGCCCTCGGGCGTCGCCGTGCCGACATGCAGCTCGTAGAGGACCGTCTCCTCCCAGGGGCGACCCGTCCACGAGGCGTCGCGCCAGGCATAGGAGCGCGGGTCGACCACGAGGCTGTCCCGGTGGACGTCGTCGGGCTGGAAGCGGGAGGCGGGGTCGGGCACGACGAGCCCGCCGTCGATGCGGAAGCCGTAGCGCGCGCCGGCCTTCGCCTCGGGCACGACGAGCCGGCGCCAGCCGCCCTCCTGGGCCTCCATCGGGCGGGCTGCCCCGTCGAGCACCAGCTCGACCTCCCGCGCGGTGGGAGCCCACAGCGAGAAACGCACGCCGTCATCGGCGAGCTGCGCCCCGAAAGGCATGTCGTGGAAGCGGTGCATCAGGGGATCTCGATGGAAGGCGCGTGCTGGAACAGAGCGACCATGCGCGGCTCCAACGCGAAAACCCCGCCCGGGTTCAGCACGGCGGGCCTCTCCCGAACGATTCCGTCGGGGATGCGCGTGTCGAAGACCTGGGCGAACCCCCCGAGGGGGAAATCCGCCGGAAGGGCGAAGTCGACCGGGTCGGGCCCAGCATTGATCAGGACCAGAAAGCGCTGCCGGTCGGGAGCGTCGTTGCCGAGCTGGAGGCCGAGCACGCGCCGCTCCGGCTCGCTCCAGTCCGCGTGGGTCATCTCACGGCCCTCGGGGCCGAGCCAATAGATGTCCTTGAGGCGGTTGCCGCGCACGGGCGCGCCCGTGAGGAAGTCGCGCCGGCGGAAGGCCGCGTAGCGGCGGCGCAGGCCCGAGAGGGCCTGGACGAAGGCGGGCAGGTCCGGATCGCGCGGGTCGGGCTCCCAGCGCATCCAGGAGATCGCGTTGTCCTGGGCATAGGCGTTGTTGTTGCCGCCCTGGCTCCGCGAGATCTCGTCGCCCATGAGGATCATCGGCACGCCTTGAGCCAGGAACAGGGTGGCGAGGAGGTTGCGCTTCTGGCGGGCGCGCAGGGACAGGATCGCCGGATCGTCGGTCTCGCCCTCGACGCCGCAGTTCCAGGAGAGATTGTGGTTGTGGCCGTCCTGGTTGTTCTCGCCGTTGGCCTCGTTGCGCTTGGCCTCGTAGGAGACGAGGTCGTGCAGGGTGAAGCCGTCATGGGCGGTGACGAAGTTCACGCTCGCGGTGGGATGCCGGCGGCGCGGCGCGAAGATCTCGCCGCACCCCGTGACGACCCGGGCCAGATGCCCGATTTCGCCCGGGTCGCCGCGCCAGAACGCCCGCACGTGATCGCGGAACTGGTCGTTCCATTCCGACCAGCCGGGCGGGAAGCCGCCGACCCGATAGCCGCCGGACCCGACATCCCACGGCTCGGCGATGAGCTTGACCCGGGACAGGACGGGATCGGCGCTCGCCGCCTGGAGGATCGCGGCGCGCTCGTCGAACTCGAACGGGTTTCGCCCCAGCGTCGTGGCGAGGTCGAAGCGGAAGCCGTCGACCCGGTAGGCCTCGACCCAGTGGCGCAGCGAATCGAGC
>DASPJU010000072.1:0-3816 GCA_035628475.1 Salinarimonas sp.
CTCAGGTCGAGAGCGCCGCCGCGTGCCAGGGCATGACCCCTGGCGAATACGCCGCCAACGCGGTCGCGCTCTTCTCCAACACCGCGTCGGACGAGGACTGGGTGTCGATCATCGGCGTCATGGGACGCACCCAGGATCCCGGCAGCGCCTGCCTCAAGCGCATGGTCGAGTTCGCGCTCAAGCCAAAGGGAGCGTCGCATGGATGCGGGCACCACCATCACGCCTGATCGCCACGCCGTCGTTGGCGATCCCACCGACCACCGCCTCCTGGCGCGACCGCTGGAGTTCCTCTTCGTCGACCACCTCCGACAGCGCAATCTCTGCACCCTGATCGAGCAGCTCGCAGACGCACCGGCCCTCCAGCCGGGGCTCGCCGAGCGGGTGGCGGGCCACATCGCCGGGGATCTCGCGATTCATGGGATCGACGACGAGGAGGACCTCTTCCCCCTGATCCGTCGCCGCGCCCTGCCGGAGGACCGGATCGAGGAGGTGCTAGGCGTGCTCTCGGGCGAGCATGCTGCCCAGGATCGGCTTGCGGAAGCCCTGGTGGGCGACCTGCGCGCCGCTGCGGCCGAGGACCGAGGCTTCCCCGCCCGACTCCGCATACGGCTTCGCATGTTCGCGTCCCGCCTGAGGCGGTACCTCGCCGTCGAAAACGCAATCATCCTGCCGTTGGCGGAGAACCGCCTCACCAAGGCCGACCGCCGCGGGCTCGCCCGGCGCATGGCCGCCCGCCGCGGCCTGCAGCTCGAACCCGAGGCGTGCCATGCCTGACGCAACCCTGGACGAGCTCTTCGACAACAACGCGGGCTGGGCCCTGTCCAAGACCAAGGCCGACCCGGGCTACTTCCGGCGGCTCGCGGGCCAACAGGCGCCCCGCTTCTTGTGGATCGGGTGCTCGGACTCGCGGGTGCCGGCGAACGAGATCGTCGGGCTGGATCCCGGCGAGCTCTTCGTCCACCGCAACATCGCCAATGTGATGCACACGGGCGACCTCAACATCCTCTCGGTCCTGGAGTTCGCCATCGGCAACCTGAAGGTCGAGCACGTCATCGTCTGCGGGCATTACGGCTGCGGCGGCGTGCGGCGCGCCCTGGAGGGCGGAGGCGGGGCCCTCGTCGACCACTGGCTGGCCCCGGTGATGGACATCTACGACCGCCAGCGGGCCCGCTTCGAACCCATCGCCGACGAGGAGGCGCGGGTGAACCTCCTGTGCGAGCTGAACGTCGAGGCGCAGGTCAAGCGCGTCTGCCGCACGCCCATCGTAAAGGGCGCATGGGCCGCCGGGCAGAAGCTCGCCGTGCACGGCTGGATCTACGGCCTGAAGGACGGCCTCGTGCGGGATCTGGGCGTCACGCGCGACCGGCCGGACCAGCCCGTCGCCGATGAGCCACGGCGCGGCGTGATCGATCCGACGCCGGTGGACGACTGGTCCGACCACATCCGGGCGAGCGCCATCCACTTGCTCGCGAGCGCGCCGCGTTGCCCATGCGCGGAGGCGGGGATCTCCTGCCTTCACGCCCCCGCACAAGCCGCCGAGTAGGACCCGATGGGCGAGTTCCCGATCTGCGTCGTCGCCTACGACTGCGGCAACCGTCCCGACCGCATGCTGGCGGAGGTCGCGGCCCGTCTGGGGCGGGCGGGCGTCCGCGTCGGCGGCCTGCTCCAGGAGGAGAAAGTCGACACCGGCTCGAACTGCGCCACCCTCCACCTGGAGGATATCGCGACGGGTCGGCGGGTGCAGATCTTCGAGAACCGCGGCGCGGGGACCCGCGGGTGCAAGCTGGACCCCGCGGGTCTCGCCGAGGCCGCCGGCTGGCTTCGGGCCGCCGT
The DNA here is from genome assembly GCA_035628475.1 of Salinarimonas sp. Taxonomy (GTDB): domain Bacteria; phylum Pseudomonadota; class Alphaproteobacteria; order Rhizobiales; family Beijerinckiaceae; genus Salinarimonas_A. The sequence goes on from DASPJU010000072.1 coordinate 1,834, forward strand.
CGATGCACGGCCCGACATCCTGTTCGTGAACCGCTTCGGCCGCCAGGAGGCCGAGGGCCGCGGCCTGGCGGACGAGATCGGGGCCGCCGTCGCGTCCGGGATCCCGGTCGTGATCGCCGTGGGGGAAGCCCTGCTGGCGGCCTGGGACGACTTCGCGGGTGACGGCGCGACGGTCCTCGCCGTCGAGGGCGCCGCGCTTGAAGCATGGTGCCTGGAGCAGGCGAGGGCCGCGGTCGGCTAGGTCTTGCTCACGGAGCGAGTAGTCGCTCGAAGGCATGGAAGGGCAACCGGGTCCCCGATTGCGCCGACGCGACGTGGGCCGGGACCTCGACGAACCCGTCGGCGTCCACGAGGGGGCGCAGGCGCGCCGAGGTGCTGCCCAGAACCTGGAGCATCGGCTCGCCGTTCGCGGTCGCCAGCCTTGCCGGCATGAACTCGGTCCGCCCGGCCTTGCGCAGCAGCGGCCCCGCGAGGGCGACGCCCAATCCAAGGGGACGCTGGAACGGACGCCCTTCGAGCGCGCCGACCATCGCGCGCCCCAGCAACGACCAGGACACGAGCGCGGAGACGGGGTTCCCGGGCAGCCCCAGATAGGCTGCGGCGCCGACCCGCCCCACCAGCGCTGGCTTGCCCGGCTTCAGGGCGATCCTCAGCGTCTCCCCGATGCCGCCGGCCCGGGCCAGTGCCGTCGCCGAATGATCCTCCTCGCCGACGGACACCCCGCCGGTGGTCACGATCAGGTCCGCATGGTCCGCGAGCGAGGCGAGGACGCCGGCAAGGCTCGCGGGGTCATCAGGCACGCACCCTACATCGATCACGTCGTGCCCGGCCCGGGCCAGGAGGCCGAGGAGCATCGGCCGGTTCGAGTCGAAGATGCCCGTGCCGGCGCCGGGAAGGCCTCCTGGGGCCAGAAGCTCGTCGCCAGTGGAAGCCAGCGCGACGCGCAGCCGCCGGCGCACCTCGAGGGCGGCGAGGCCCTGTGCCGCGAGGAGCGCGACGTGCCTGGCGTCGAGGCGAATGCCGGCTTCGACGAGGAGGCTCCCGGGGGTGACGTCCTCCCCCATGCGCCGCACGTGCTCGCCAGCCCGGACGGGGTCACGCAGGGCGATGCCACCGTCGAGGACATCGACACGTTCCTGCATGACGACGGCGTCGGCTCCAGGCGGCAAGGGAGCTCCGGTAAAGATCCGTGAGGCGGCCCCGGCCGTGATCGGGCCGCCGGCCTGGCCCGCCGCGACCCGGCCTACGACTGCGAGCACGGTCCCGGGGAGGAGGCCTCCGCCGGTGGCGACCGCATAACCGTCCATCGCGGATTGCGCGAAGGGCGGGCAGGCATGGGCCGCCTCGATATTCCGGGCCAGGGTTCTTCCGGGCAGAAGGAAGAGCGGAAGCGTCTCCAACCCGTCCACGGCGCCGGCATAGGCTGCCGCGCGCCGGCAGGCCGCCTCGATGGACAAGAGGCCCAGCGGGGCTGAGGCAACCTCGGCGGTATTCGATGCGCGTTCTGGGATCATCGACCGAGCCATCCCGAAAGGACTGTCCGATCCCGATTAGGGCGTGGTGATCGCCGCTGCCTTGACCGACATCAATCCCGGCCCATCTCCCTGCCTCCCGAACGGACAGGTCCATCATCGCGTTGACGAGCGAGGGAGACGGCCATGGCGACCATCCTGGTGACACTCTGGATCCTGTCGGGCATCACGGGACTGCGATTCGGCGGGGTACCACCGGCGGACGGGGCTGACGGTGCTCTCGACTACCTGCTCGCCGGCGCTCTGGGGCCATGCACGTTCCTGCTGGCCGGGCTCGCGACGCAAGCCTCGGATGAGCCGGAACGCGACGAGCAAGTCACTCGCGACGGTCGCTGAGCCGTTCGGTGCCGCGACGGGCGAACAGGCGGGCAACATGCACGCCGATGACCACTGCCGTGGCGAGCATGACCGCGTCGGGAACCGAGCCTGGGCCGGTCCCGAGGAGCAAGCC
>DASPJU010000073.1:0-4136 GCA_035628475.1 Salinarimonas sp.
CGGCTTGCCGGGAAGGCCGAGCGCGATGTTCTCCGCCGCGGTCAGCGTCTCGAACAGCGAGAAGTGCTGGAACACCATGCCGATGCCCAGCGCGCGCGCCGCGCGCGGGTCCGGGATGGACACTGGACGGCCCTCCCACGCGATGGTGCCGTCGTCGGGCTGGAGCACCCCGTCGATGATCTTCACGAGCGTCGACTTGCCGGCGCCGTTCTCGCCGATCAGCCCGTGGATCTCGCCCGCGCGCACGCTCAAGGAGACGCGGTCGTTGGCGACCACGCCGGGAAAGCGCTTGGTGATGCCGCTCAACGCGAGGCGGGGGGCGGACGCGCCCGGATCCATGCCGCTCCTCGGGATGGGCTGGTGAGGTCGAGCCCCACCATGCCCCGAACCGGGCGCGCTTGTCATGGGGCCCCTCGACGCGGGGCTGTGGACGAGCGCGCGCCGCGTGTCCCTCAGGTCGGCCAGGGCACCCGGCGGCCGGCCCCGCGGGCGACCGCGAGGTCATAGACGCGGCGCGCCGCGGCCAGATCCTGGAAGGCCACGCCGGTGGAGTCGAACAGGGTGATCTCGTCGGGGCGGCGGCGATAGGACCCCCCCGCCTCGATCAGCGTGCCGATCTCGGTCACGGCGAGCTCGGGGGCGTGCTGGTGCTCGCCGATGGAGCGGGCCTGCTCGGCCGAGTCGACGAAGCGGCTGGCGGCCGCGAGCAGGCCGGGGCCGATCTCGCGCTTGCCCTTGGCGTCGGCGCCCACCGCCGTCACGTGGGTGCCGGGATCGACGTCGGCGAGGTCGAGGAGGGGCTCGGCGGAGGGCGTGCCCGTGATCACGATATGGGCGCCTCGCGCGGCTTCCGCCGGGGAGCCGCAGGGCACGAGGCGGGCGCGGCCGGAAAAACGCTCCTTGAAGCGCTCGGGGACGGGGGCGACCGGCGAGCAATAGCGGATCTCCTCGACGCCGGGGCGGGCCACCAGCGCCGCCTCGACCTGGATCTCGCCCTGGACGCCGGTGCCGACCACCGCGAGCGTGCGGGCGTCCTCGCGGGCGAGCACGCGGGCCGCCACGCCCCCCGCCGCGCCGGTGCGCAGCGTGGTGAGCGTCTTGCCGGCGATGATGGCGATGGGCTCGCCCGTCTCGGGGTCGACCAGGACCACGGTGGCCTGGACGGTGGGCAGACCGCGGGCGGGGTTGCCGCGCCAGGAGCCCGCGGCCTTGACGCCGACCGTGTGGGGCTCGGTCATCACCCCGCTCTTGAGGGAGAAGGAGCCCAGGTCCGAATATTTCTCCTTCACCACGGGAAAAAGCCGGCCCCGGCCGGAGGTGTGGGCCACGAAGCCCTCCTCCACGGCGCGCATGGCCTCTTCCAGCGACAGGAGCGTCGCGACGGTGGGCTCGTCGATCAGAAGCAGCTCTTTCATGGATGTCTCCGCAGCGAGAACCATTCGGGGTCGACGGACGGCGGCGCGCCGTCGATCAGCTCGGCGGCCAGCCGCGCCGACCCGCAGGCCAGCGTCCAGCCCAGCGCGCCGTGGCCCGTGTTGAGGAACAGGCCCGGCACCGGCGAGGGGCCGATCACGGGGCGGCTGTCGGGAGTCGCCGGGCGCAGGCCCGCCCAGGGGCGGTCGTCCGCGTCCGGGTCGAGGTCGAGGGCCTGCGAGGCGGTGCGGCGCATGACGTCGAGGCGCCCGGCCTCGATGGCGGCGTCGTAGCCCACGAGATCGGCGACGCCGGCGACGCGGATCGGCGCGCCTTCGCCCTCGCCCAGGGGCGCGAACACCACCTTGGCGTCGAAATCCGTGACGGAATGGCCGAGACCGCCCCGGCGCAGGCGCGTCGTGAGGCTGTAGCCCTTCATGGGATAGACGGGCAGGCGGAAGCCGACCTCCCGGGCGAAGGGGGCGGAGCCGGCGCCGAGGCTCAGCACCACGAGATCCGCCTCGACGTCGCCGAGGCTCGTGCGCACGCCGGTGACGCGTCCGCCGGTCCGCAGGGCACCCTCGACGGCGGCGCCCAGGAGAAGCCGGACGGAGTTGCGCCGGCGCAGCTGCTCGGCGAGCCCCGCCGTGAAGGCGGCGCAGTCGCCCACCTCCTCGCCCGGGGTGAAGACCGCGCCCGCGAGCTCCCCTTCCGGGATGCGCAAGGCCGGCTCCCGGGCGAGCGCCTCGGCGCCCGAGAGCACGACCTGCTCGATCCCGTGCCGGCGCAGGGTCTCGGCCGTGCGCGCGGCGGCCGCGAAGGCGGCGCGGTCGCGGAAGACCACGAGCTTGCCCGCGGCGCGCAGCCCGAAATCGAGGGCGAGCGCGTCCGCGACCCGGTGGACCTCCATGCGGCTCAGCGCGCCCAGCGCCAGCTGGGCCTTGAGCGTGCGCGCCTCCGCGTCGGCGTTGCAGGCCAGCAGGAAGTCGAGGCCCCAGCGGATGAAGGCGGGGTCGAGCTGCGGGCGGATCCGCAGAGGTCCGTCCCGGTCGAGGAGCATGCCGGGAATCTTGCGCAGCGTGCCGGGCGAGGCGAGCGGCGCCACGTAGGCGTAGGAGAGCTGGGCGCCGTTGGCCAGGCTCGCCTCCTGGCCGGGAGCCTCGCGCCGGTCGACGACCGTGACGGCGTGGCCGCGCTCGGCCAGGGCCCAGGCGGTCGTCAGGCCGACGACCCCGGCACCTAGGACACAGACATGCATGGATCCCACCGGCGCCGGGCCGGCCCCCAAAGATTGCGTGCGATGCGGCAGGTCCGGGCGGGCCGTCCCCGCCCGCGGACGGCTAGCCCGTGCGCTTGCGGCGCGTGAGCTGCAGGAGCTGCGCCAGGCCGATCAGCGCGAAGCTGCCCACGACGATCAGCGTCGAGACGGCCGCGATCACCGGCGAGACGTCGAAGTCGATGTCCTCGAACATCTTCTTCATCAGCAGCTTCTGCGTGGAGCTCGACAGGAAGTTCGACACCACCGCCTCGTCGAGCGAGGTGATGAAGGCGAAGGCCATGCCGCCGGCCAGCGCGGGCAGGAGCAGCGGCAGGGTCACGAGGCGGAAGGCGGAGAAGTTCGAGGCGCCCAGGCTCGCCGCCGCCATCTCGAGGCTCGGGTCGAGCTTGGTGATCGCCGCCGAGATCGTGAGGAACAGGAAGGGCAGGGCGAGCACCGCGTGCGCGGCCACGAAGCCCGTCACGGTGCCGGTGAGGCCCCATTTCGAGAAGGTGATGTAGAGCGCCACCGCCACCACGATGTGGGGCAGGATCATGGGGGCGAGGATCAGGCCCTTGAGGATCCCGCCGCCGGGCAGCCGTCCGCGGGCGAAGGCGAGCGTGGCGGGCAGCGCGATGGCGGTCGCGACCAGCGTCGCCAGGAAGGCGACGAGCAGGCTCAGGCCCGTGGCCGACATCCATTCCGGGTCGTCGAAATAGGCCCGGTACCAGACCAGCGACCATTCCTTGGGCGGGAACTGGAGGTAGCGCTCGCTGCCGAAGGAGACCGGGATGACGATCACGGTCGGCAGCAGGAGGAAGACGAGCACGAGCGCGGTGATCAGCGTGGTGGGCCAGGTGGCGGCGCCCGTCGGATTGCCGAGGCTGACCTTGAGGCGCCGGCGCGGGGCCGCGACGGGCTCGGGAACGACGAGGGCGGTGGCTGCGGCGTCGATGCGGCTCATGGCCCTTACCCCTTCGCTTCCAGGCGCAGGACGCGGCCGAAGGCGGCGACGAGCGCGAGGGTGATGGCAAGCAGGATGACGGAGAGGGCGCCCGCGAGACCCCAATCCAGGGTCTCCGTGGTCTGCTGCCCGATCAGGGTCGACATCAGCAGCGTCGAGGGGCCGCCGAGCAGCGCCGGGGTGATGTAGAAGCCCAGCGAGATGATGAACACCATGAGCACGCCCGAATAGACGCCCGGCATGCTCAGGGGCAGGGTGACGTGGCGCAGGATCGACCAGCCGGAGGCGCCCAGATTGGCGGCCGCCAGGCCCAGGTCCTTCGGGATGCCGCGCAGCACGCCGTAGATCGACAGGATCATGAAGGGCAGCAGGACGTGGGTCGTGGCGAGCACCACGGCGCCCTCGGTGTAGAGCATCCGGAGCGGCTGGTCGGTGATCCCCAGGCCCGTCAGGGCCTGGTTGACCAGGCCCTGGAGCTGGAGCAGCACGATCCAGGCATAG
>DASPJU010000074.1:0-6249 GCA_035628475.1 Salinarimonas sp.
GCTACTTCCAGGTCGCGCCGTGCTTTCGCGACGAGGACCCGCGCGCCGACCGCCTGCCGGGTGAGTTCTACCAGCTCGACGTCGAGATGAGCTTCGTCACCCAGGACGACGTGTTCGCGGCCATGGAGCCCGTGATCCGCGGCGTGTTCGAGGAGTTCGGCGAGGGCAAGCCCGTCACGCCCTCGCCATGGCCGCGCATCCCCTACGCCGAGTCTATGGTCCGGTACGGCTCCGATAAGCCGGACCTGCGCAACCCGATCGAGATGCAGGACGTCTCGGAGCACTTCCGCGGCGCCGGCTTCAAGGTCTTCGCGCGCATCCTGGAGCAGCCCAAGACCGCCGTGTGGGCCATTCCCGCGCCGGGCGGCGGCAGCAGAGCCTTCTGCGACCGGATGAACTCCTGGGCGCAGGGCGAGGCGCAGCCGGGGCTGGGCTACATCATGTTCAAGGACGGCGGTGCCCAGGGCCCGATCGCCAACAACATTGGTCCCGAGCGCTCGGAAGCGATCCGGACGCAGCTCGGCCTCAGGGACGGGGACGCCGCCTTCTTCGCCGCGGGCGACCCCGCCAAATTCGTGAAGTTCGCGGGCTCGGCGCGCCTGAAGATCGGCGAGGACCTCAACCTCGTCGACAAGGACCGCTTCGCGTTCGCCTGGATCGTCGACTTCCCGATGTATGAGTGGTCGGAGGAGGAGAAGCGGGTCGACTTCTCCCACAACCCCTTCTCCATGCCCCAGGGGGGCCTCGACGCGCTTCAGGGACAGGATCCGCTCACCATCAAGGCGTTCCAGTACGACATCGCCTGCAACGGCTACGAGCTGGCGTCCGGCGGCATCCGCAACCACCGCCCCGAGGCGATGGTGAAGGCCTTCGAGATCGCGGGCTATGGCGAGGCGGACGTGGTCGAGCGCTTCGGCGCCCTCTACCGCGCCTTCCAGTACGGCGCGCCCCCGCACGGCGGCATGGCGGCGGGCATCGACCGCATCGTCATGCTCCTGGTCGGCGCGCAGAACCTGCGCGAGGTGGCGCTGTTCCCGATGAACCAGGCGGCCGTGGACCTCCTCATGGGGGCGCCCAACGAGGCCACGACGAAGCAGCTTCGCGAGCTGCACATTCGGCCCAACCTGCCGGAGAAGAAGTAGGCTCGGCTCCCCTCTCCCGGATGGGAGAGGGGCTTGGAGTGAGGGTGGCCAGATCGGGAGGTTTGCTCTCGTCCGCCAATTCCATCCTCACCCTCGTCCTGAGGTGCGACCGGAGCGAGCCTCGAAGGGCGCTCCAGGATTTACCGGCGCTGATGGAGGCGTGGTGCGTGCTTCGATGCTCGGCTCACGCCGAGCACCTCAGCATGAGGGCGTGAAGAGGCGGAAAGGTGAGGCGTGGGCCCCAGCGCGCCGCCCTCATTCCCGGCCCTCCTCCCCATGGGAGAGAGGAGGGCATCCTTCCGTCACAGCACCCTTTCTCCCGAGCCCAGTTCCCGCGCCGTCCGGCCGGTGGCATGGTCCGCGTTGCGCAATCCTCCGGGTTGACGCCCAGCGCCACGCGGGACCACAAGCGCGGCACGATCATCGGCGAGGGACCCCCCATGAGCGGCAGCTCGAACGGCACCGTGTCGCAGGACCTGAAATCCGGCGCGCTCGTCTATCACCGCCAGCCGCGGCCGGGTAAGCTCGAGATCCTGCCCACCAAGCCGCTCGGCAACCAGCGCGACCTGGCGCTCGCCTATTCGCCGGGCGTGGCCGCTGCCTGCGAGGCCATCGTGGCGGATCCGGCCGAAGCCGCGACGCTCACGATCCGCCAGAACCTGGTGGCGGTCGTCACGAACGGCACCGCCGTGCTGGGCCTAGGGGACATCGGCCCGCTGGCGTCCAAGCCCGTCATGGAGGGCAAGGCGGTCCTGTTCAAGAAGTTCGCCGGCATCGACGTGTTCGACATCGAGGTCGAGCAGCGGGACGTCGACAAGCTCGTCGACGTGGTGGCGGCCCTGGAGCCCACGTTCGGGGGCATCAACCTCGAGGACATCAAGGCGCCCGAGTGCTTCGAGGTCGAGGAGCGCCTGCGGGCGCGCATGAAGATCCCCGTCTTCCACGACGACCAGCACGGCACCGCGATCATCGTGGCCGCGGCCGTGCTGAACGCCCTGGAGCTCTCGGGCAAGCGCATCGGCGAGGTGAAGATCGTGGCGTCGGGCGCCGGCGCCGCGGCGCTCGCCTGCCTCAACCTCCTGGTCTCGCTCGGCGCCAAGCGCGAGAACATCTGGGTGACGGACCTGGAGGGCGTGGTCTTCGAGGGCCGCGAGAAGCTCATGGACCGCTGGAAGGCGGTCTACGCACAGAAGACCGACGCCCGCACCCTCGCCGACGTCATCCCCGACGCCGACGTGTTCCTGGGGCTCTCGGCCGCGGGCGTGCTCAAGCCCGCCCTCCTGGAGCGCATGGCGCCGCGTCCCCTCATCCTGGCGCTCGCCAACCCGAATCCCGAGATCATGCCCGAGGAGGCCGAGCGCGTGCGCCCGGACGCCATGATCTGCACGGGGCGCTCGGACTACCCGAACCAGGTCAACAACGTCCTGTGCTTCCCCTACATCTTCCGGGGCGCGCTGGATGTCGGCGCCACCTCGATCAACGAGGAGATGAAGGCCGCCGCCGTGAAGGCCATCGCGGCGCTCGCCCGCGAGACGCCCTCGGAGGTGGTGGCGCGCGCCTATGGCGGCGAGGCGCGGCCCTTCGGGCGCTCGTCGCTCATCCCGAGCCCCTTCGACCCGCGCTTGATCCTGCGCATCGCCCCCGCGGTCGCGCGGGCTGCCATGGACACCGGCGTCGCGACGCGGCCGCTCGCGGATCTCGACGCCTATGCCGAATCGCTCACCCGCTTCGTGTTCCGCTCCGGCTTCATGATGAAGCCGCTCTTCGCCAAGGCCAAGGAGTCGCCCAAGCGCGTCGTCTATGCCGAGGGTGAGGACGAGCGGGTCCTGCGGGCCGTGCAGGTGGTGGTGGAGGAGGGGATCGCGCGACCGATCCTGATCGGCCGACCGGCGGTCGTGGATGCGCGCCTCAAGCGCTTCGGCCTCCTGATGCAGCCAGGCCGCGACTTCGAGCTCGTGAACCCCGAGGACGACCCGCGCTACCGCGACTACGTCGCGACCTATTGCGACGTGGCGGGCCGGCGGGGCATCACGCCGGACGCGGCGCGCACGCTGGTGCGCACCAACTCCACCGTGATCGGCGCGCTCGCGGTGCGCCGGGGTGACGCGGACGCGCTCATCTGCGGCCTGGAGGGGCGCTTCAACTCGCGCCTCAAGCACATCCAGGACATCATCGGCTTCGCGCCGGGCGCCAAGCAGTTCTCGGCGCTCTCGCTCATGATCACCGGCAAGGGCGCCTATTTCCTGGCCGACACCCACGTGCAGCCGGATCCGACCGCGGAGGAGATCGCCGACATGACGATCGCCTGCGCCAGCCACGTGGTGCGCTTCGGCGTCCCCCCGCGCATCGCCCTGGTCAGCCACGCGGATTTCGGCTCCGCCGACACCCCCTCGGCGCGCAAGATGCGCGAGGCGCTGGAGATCATCCGCCGACGCGCGCCCGATCTCGAGGTGGACGGCGAGATGCAGGCCGACACCGCGCTCTCGCAGGTCATCCGCGACCGGGTGATGCCGACCTCGCGTCTCAAGGGCGAGGCGAACGTGCTGATCATGCCCAATCTGGACGCCGCCAACATCGCCTATCAACTCACCAAGGTGCTGGCCGACGCGCTGCCCGTGGGGCCCATCCTGATCGGGCCCGCCAAGCCCGCCCACGTGCTCACGCCGTCCGTGACGGCGCGCGGCATCGTCAACATCACGGCGGTGGCCGTCGTGGAGGCGCAGGCGGGGGTATAGCGCGGGCTCCGTCTCCCCGGGGGAGAGGGGAAGGACAGGCATTGTCGCCGAGGGCCCATAGCCCTATTGTCGCGCCCTTCCCGCCCCAGCGAGACCTCACCTGCCATCGTGACCCGCACCGCCCGCGCCGTCGGCGCCGTCCGCCGATCCTTTGCACCCTGGACCGATCCCGCGGCGGTGCCGCTGATCCGTTTCGAGGGTGTCACCAAGCGCTTCGGCGACACGGTCGCGGTCGACGGCCTCTCGCTCTCCATCTACGAGCGCGAGCTGTTCTGCCTGCTCGGGCCCTCCGGCTGCGGGAAGAGCACGCTCATGCGCATGCTCGCGGGCTTCGAGGAGCCCAGTGAGGGGACGGTGACGCTGGGAGGGCAGGACCTCGCGGGGGTGCCGCCGTACCGACGTCCCGTGAACATGATGTTCCAGTCCTACGCGCTCTTCCCGCACATGAGCGTCGAGGCGAACGTGGCCTACGGGCTCAAGCAGGAGGGTCTGCCGCGGGGCGAGATCGCGGATCGCGTGCTCGAGATGCTGCGCCTCGTGAAGCTCGAGCCCATGGCCCGGCGCCGGCCGGACCAGCTCTCGGGCGGCCAGCGCCAGCGGGTCGCCCTCGCGCGCGCGCTCGCCAAGCGGCCCAAGGTCCTCCTCCTCGACGAGCCGCTGGGCGCGCTGGACAAGAAGCTGCGGGAGGAGACCCAGTTCGAGCTCATCGACCTGCAGGAGCGCCTGGGCACCACCTTCGTGATCGTGACCCACGACCAGGAGGAGGCCATGACCATGGCCCACCGCATCGCCGTGATGGATCACGGCTGCCTGGTCCAGGTCGCGACGCCGGGCGAGGTCTACGAGCAGCCCGCGAGCCGCTTCGTGGCCGGGTTCGTCGGGGACGCGACGCTCCTGGACGGGGAGGTCGCGGGCCGCACCGATCGCGGCCTGTGGATGATCCGCAGCGCCGCGTCGCCCGAGCCTCTGCTCGTCGACGATCCGGACGAGGACCTGCGGCCGGGCCAGGCGGTAGCGGTGGCGATCCGCCCGGAGAAGATGGTCCTGCACCAGGATCCCCCCGGGCCGGCGGCCGAGAACGCGCTCGCCGGCGAGGTCTGGGACGTCGGCTATCTCGGCGATTGGACGGTCTACCGGGTGAAGCTCGACTCGGGCGCGCTGGTGCGGGTCTCCCGCGCCAACACGTCGCGTTTCGTGGACCGCCCGGTCGCCTGGGAGGACCGGGTCCACGTCTCCTTCGCGCCCGACGCGGGCGTGATCCTGACCGATTGACCATGGCGGCCCCGCGCTCCCGCCGGCTCGCCTCCGCCCTCGTGCCGGCGGCGCCCTATCTGTGGCTCGTCGCCTTCTTCCTGGTGCCCTTCGGCATCGTCCTCAAGATCAGCCTCTCGGACCCGGCGACCGCGCAGCCGCCCTACCGGCCGCTGCTCGACCTCTCGGGCGGCGTCGGGGGCGTGCGGGACTTCCTGGCGGGGCTCGATCTCGAGACCTTCTCGACGCTTCTGGGCGACTCGCTCTACGTCGACGCCGCGCTGTCGTCCCTGCGCATCGCAATGGTCGCCACGATCCTCCTCCTGCTCGTCGGCTACCCGCTCGCCTATTCGATGGCGCGCGCGCCCGCTGGCTGGCGGCCCGTCCTCCTGGCGCTCGTCATCCTGCCGTTCTGGACGAGCTTCCTGATCCGGGTCTATGCCTGGATCGGGATCCTGCGCCCGGAGGGCTACCTCAACGCGGCGCTGCTGTGGCTCGGGCTCGTCGACCAGCCGCTCCAGATCCTCAACACCGAGACGGCGGTCTTCATCGGGCTCACCTACGCCTATCTACCTTTCATGGTCCTGCCGCTCTACGCCACGCTCGAGCGCCTCGACCGCACGCTGATCGACGCCGCGCTCGATCTCGGCGCCACGCCCATCCGGGCGTTCTGGACCGTGACGGCGCCGCTCTCGCTGCCTGGCGTGATCGCCGGCTCGCTCCTGTGCTTCATCCCCATCGTCGGCGAGTTCGTGGTGCCGGACCTGCTGGGCGGGTCGGAGACCCTCATGATCGGGCGCACGCTGTGGAGCGAGTTCTTCTCCAACCGCGACTGGCCGCTCGCCTCCGCGGTGGCCGTGGTGCTCCTCGTCATCCTGGTCGTGCCCATCGTGCTCTTTCGCGAGGCCGAAGCGCGCCGGACGGAGGCGGGGCGGTGAGGGGCGGGAATCGCGCGCCGCTCGTTCGGCGGAGCCCGCCCGCCGGGCTCCCCGACCGCGCAGGGGAGCGCGCCCATGGGTAGCCACCGCTTCACCTGGTTCAACGCCACCGCGCTCGCGCTTGGATTTGCGTTCCTCTACCTCCCGATCCTCATCCTCGTCGTGTTCTCCTTCAACGCGTCG
>DASPJU010000075.1:0-9990 GCA_035628475.1 Salinarimonas sp.
CGGAGGGCGCCGAGGGCACGATCCTCGCCTGGGTGCCAGGAACAGGCTACGTGCGCGGCACGCGGGAGGCCCTGGAGACGATCGGGCGCCCGCTCGTCGACGCGGCCGGCCGCAACCGGATCGTGGAGGCCTGCCGCGTCGCCGTGGAGGCCGAGGCGGTGCGCCTGGGCGCGGCGCAGGTCGAGGCGGTCTCCGCCGGGCCCGAGCGCCGGAGCCGCGACGGCACCGTGGCCGGACCCGTCGACGTGCGGATCACCTATGCCCGCTCGGGCGGCTACGAGGTGCGCACCTCGCGCCTCACCTGCGTGGTCGATCGCGAGGGACGGGTGGTCGAGACCGCGTCCTGAGCGGTCTCACGACCGCCCGAGCCTCGCCGCGATCCGCGCCCGCAGCGCCGCCCAGCGATTGGTCGCCCAGATCGTGAACCGCGCGGTCGGGCGGCGCAGGAACGGCACGTCGGTCGCGATGAGCAGGAGGCCCAGCGGCAGCATCCAGACGCCGAGCACCGGCAGGAACGAGAAGACACCGCCCACCACCAGCAGCAGCCCCACCGGGATGCGCACCCACAGCGCCCGGGGATGGCGCATGGCGCGCATCGCCGCGGTGGCCTGAGTGGGGACCTCTCGCTCCAGGCGCTTGAAGGCGAGGCGGAGCGTGGCCCTGCTGGAAAGGCGGGTCGGCATGCGAGGAGAAGCTCTGGTTGGGCGCCGGGTTCCCGTCGGGGCCGCCCCGCGAGGGGAGCGGGCCCCGCCGCCGCGAACCACCAGACCGGCGGCGGGGTCCCGCAGGCCGAACACGCCACGCGGCCGGTGGCGACCTTGCTGCCGCATGGTTAACGACACGTCAACGGGCGCGTGCGCGCGGTCGTGCCAGGGAGCGGCATGGCCCGGATCGTCGTCGACGCAGATGCCTGCCACGCGAAGGGAGGTGCGGGGCGCTTCCCATCCCTTCGCGCGACAAGGGGTTTCGCGCGCTCCGCCGAGCATCGGTCGCGGCTCGGGCTGACCCAGGTTTCCCGCCTCGTGCTTGAGGTTCGGCCGCCGAAAAGCCCGGCCCGCATCGGGTCTGCCGCGCCGCCCTGGCCTGCCGATGAAGCTTTCGCCCGGAACGACGCCAGTCGCGCCGTTGCGTCCACGATGTCGGCTTCCGGGATGACCAGGACTGGAGCGCGTTCCGCGTCTGGGGCGGGCCACGAGCGATCCGCGGGTGGTGGGAGGAGCGGGCCGGCGGTGGTGATGGGGCCGGAAGCGAGTGACGATGAGAACAGGACCTCCAGGTTCCGTCGCCGCTTGAACCTGCTCCCAGCGCTTGCGGTCCTGGCCGTCAACAGGGATGCGTGCTGAGCGCCTATGCGACGGCGTGAGCCTGCGCAGCCTCCCCAAAATCCATCGCGCTCAACCGGGACGGCTTGCCGAGGAGGTAGCCCTGACCGCGCCCCACGCCCAGCAGCCGTAGAGTGGACAGCTCCTCCGCCGTCTCGATTCCCTCGGCAACGATGCTCGAGCCGGTCTCCCGGGCATAGTAGATCATGGCGCTCGCCAGCGCGCGCCGGGCGCCATCGTCATTGATGCCGCGCGTGAGGCTCATGTCCAATTTGATCGTGTCCGCGGCGATCTGGATGATCTGCTGCAGCCCGGAATAGCCCGCGCCGGCGTCGTCGATCGCGATGCGAACGCCGCGGCTGCGCAAGGGAGCGAGGGCTCGGTGGATGGCAGCGTAGTCGCTGATCGGCGCGTGTTCCGTCACCTCGATGGTGGTCCGGTCGAGGTATCGCTCGTCGAGAACCTCGGCCAACCTCCCGCTGAGGATCGTCTCCGGCGAGGCATTGACCGACATGCCGATCGGGACCGGAAGATCCCCGAAGCACGCGACGGCAGCCGCAATCGCGCCAAGCTCGAACTCCACCCCGAGGCCCACCTCCGCCGCGTCCCGGAACCACTTGTCCGGCGAGCGGTACGGATCGGACCTGACGCGGCACAAGGCCTCGACGGACGTGGTCCGCATGGACGCGAGGTCGACGATGGGTTGAAACACCATCTCGTAGCGGGCCTGGCCAATGACGTGATCGATCGAGCTGCGCTTCTCCGACAGGCTCCGGCGCTGCTCGACCCCCGCGTGAACCTGCTTGGTAGCGAGACCGGCAAACACCCGCATCGTCTCGAGATCACGCTCGTTCAAGGTGGGGTTCGGGCGTGGGCTCAGGCAGCAGAACATCCCGAACGGCCGGCCATCGGGAAGCCTGATCGGTATGCTGACGTGCGAGCCGATCGGGACCGCGTGGGTGATCGGCATCGCCGTCGCGAACGGCTCCAGTGCCGTATCAGGGATAAGCTGCGGCAGGCGCCCTTCGATGATGTGCGTGCAATAAACGTCGTCGAGCGCTTGGCTGTCCCCGACCTTGATGAGGTGCTCCAGGCCCGGCGCATCGACGCGCCGGAACACCGAACGGTCGCCGACGAACTCGGAGAAGTAGCCGATCTCCATGCCGAGATGCGTTCGGATGGCGTTGAGCGCTTCGTGGATCACATCGCCCGATCCGGCGCTCTGCTGCGGTTGCGTCTGCAGGATCTCGGAAAAGGCGGTCATTCGCTACCTGTGGGTTCACGACGAGCATAGGCAAGCACCGACTAAAGGAAGCTGAATCGTTGCAACGCGACGCGCTGTTCCGAGACGCGGTCATTGCAGCGACGGTCCAAACACTGCGACATCGCCGGCATGGTTCAAGCCGCGCTCCCGCGCGCCTCGGATGTCGAGGCTGGCCCCACCTCACCTCGATCGGGGCCGCGACGACGCCCGTCCCCGAGGTGGCGACCACCGGTGCCCCGAGACGGTTCTCGCCTGCCCTGACGCGATGACGCGGCCTGAAGCTGGGCTCTGAAGCAGCTCGCTGACGGACCCAAGCGGTGTCACGTCGGCCGACACGGCGGCGCACCGGCGGAGACCTCTCGAGAGCATCGTTGGGGCGTGACGACACGCGATCGGCACGGGCGAGGGCCTCGGCGGCCGTGAGACCAGGCCGGCCTTCGTCGTCGAGGGAGCTGCCCGCGGTCCCGTCGCCTCCCGTGCAGCTCGGTCCCGCCGGGCGGCGGGGGGCCGCCGCGAGTGGGACGACAGCAGCTGAGCGGTGCTAGGGTGCGCGATGGCATGCGGAGCGCACGAGAGTGGCTTGTCCGCTTGCCGAGCGCTTACCTGTCCTCCGATCTTCTGCGCAGCCGGCACGCTGCCTTCCTTGCGGAGCAACGCATTTTGAGAATCTTCGTCGACGCCGATGCCTGCCCCGTGAAGGACGAGGTCTATCGCGTGGCCGCGCGCTACGGGGCCTCCGTCGCGGTGGTGGCGAACGCCTTCCTGCGGGTGCCGCGCGATCCGGCCATCGAGCTCGTCGTCGTGGCCGAGGGGCCGGACGTCGCCGACGACTGGATCGCGGAGCGCGCGGGGCCCGGCGACGTGGTGGTCACCGCGGACATCCCGCTCGCCGACCGGGCCCTGAGGGCGGGCGCGCAGGCGGTCTCCCCCACGGGGAAGCCCTTCACGGCCTCCAATATCGGCGGGGCGCTGGCGGGCCGCGCGGTCGGCGAGCACCTGCGCTCCATCGGCGAGACCACGCGGGGCCCAGCGCCCTTCACCCCCGCCGACCGCTCGCGCTTCCTCCAGGCGCTCGACGCGGCCATGGGGCGGGCGCGGCGGGACGCGGCCGGGCGTCCCTAGAGCCTCCAGTCGATCTCCGGCAGCCCCCGCTCCCGGAACCACTCGTTCGCCCGCGCGAAGGGACGCGAGCCCTCGAAGTCGCGCAGGCGGTTGAGGGGGGAGGGGTGGCCGGCCTCAAGAACGATGTGCTTGTCCCGGTCCACGAGGGCCGCGCGCTTGCGCGCCGGGGCGCCCCAGAGCAGGAAGGCCACGGCCGGGCGCGCGTCGGAGACCGCCTTGACGGCCTGGTCCGCGAGGGCCGACCAGCCGAGCTTCAGGTGCGCCCCGGCCTCTCCCGCCTCGACCGTGAGCGCCGTGTTGAGGAGGAGCACGCCTTGCCGGGCCCAGGGGGTGAGGTCGCCGCTCTTCGTGCGCGGGGCTCCGGTCTCGGCCGCCATCTCCTTGAGGATCACGGCGAGCGAGGCCGGGAGGCGGCGCTTGCCCACATAGGAGAAGGCGAGGCCGTGCGCGTCGCCCGGCGTCGGGTAGGGGTCCTGGCCCAGGATCACGGCCCGCACGGCCTCCAGCGGCGTGAGGACGAGGCCGTTGAAGGCTTGGTCGGGCGCGGGCAGCACGGTGGCGCCGGCGGCGATGCGGGCGTCCACCTTGGCCGCGACGCGCTCGGCGCTGCCGTCCTGGAAGAAGGGAAGGGCGATCCATCCCCGGGCTTCGTCCCGTCGCTTGAACGCGGCGAGCGCCGCGGCCATCGGACCGCTCATGCGGCCTCCTCCTCGATGGCCCGGCCGCGGCGACGGCGCGGGGCTAGCGGATGACGATCCGGTCGCCCGACACGGCGCCGACCGTCCCGAGCCCCCGGATATGGGCCATGACCTCGCCCGCCATGAGCTTGCCGTCCGTGCCGGCGATCTTCGGCGTGCCGCGGGTGAGCGCCACGTAGCCGTCGCCGCCGCGGAGCATGAAGTCCGCCGTGCCCACCTTGTAAGCGCGGGCCTCGTCGAGGGGTTCCCCGTTCACCTTGACCGAGACGACGCGGGAGCCCGCGGGCCGGCCCCGCTCGACCTCGACGGTCATCCCCGAGATCTGCGGGAAGCGGCCCGACGGCGTCTCGATCTGGGCGAAGCCCGTTTCCAGGGCCGCCCTCAGGTCCGAGCCCTTGAGCTCGGTCATCGCCGTGGCGTTGCCGAAGGGCAGCTCGGTCAGGACGTCGCGGCGGGTCAGGGTCGCGCCGGCGGGATAGGTCTTGTTGCCGCGGATGCCGCCGCCGTTGACGATGGCGACGTCGGCCCCCGTGGAGGCCCGCACCGCATCCGCGACGAGGCTGCCGAAATTGGTCTCGCGGGTCCGTACCGACGCGGTGCGGGTGTCGAGCTCGACGGAGGTCGTGCCCAGCGGCACGTCGAGCTCCTTCGACAGCTCGGCCTCATAGACCTTCACCTTGGCGCCGACCGCCGGGTCCGGCGTGACGCTCGCGGTGTCGACGACGCGGAAATTGGGATGGAAGCTCGCGGTGCGCCGCCCGCCCTGGGTCGCGACGGTCACGTCGGCCTCGACCACCACGACGTACTCGGCGTCCTCGCCGCTCTCCGCCATGACGCGCTTGCCGTCATAGACCAGGCGCAGGTCGTGGTCGTGGCCCGTGAGCAGGATGTCGACGAGGCCCTGCTCCATGATGCGGAAATCCGCCGCGCGGTCCGTGTGGGTCACGGCCACCACGAGGTCGGCGCCCTCGTCGCGAAGCGCCTTGGCCTGGGCGCGGATCGTGTCGAGCTCGGGCAGGAAGGTGAGGTCGCCGCTCGACGAGACCCGCGGGGTCGATTCGAGCACGATGCCCATGATGCCGATCTTGACGCCGTTCGCCTCGATCATGCGACGGTCCTCGTGGTCCGGCAGGGGCCGGCCGGCCGCGTCGCGCATGTTGGCGGCGAGGAACGGGAACTTCGCCTCGGCCCGGCGCTGGAAATAGACCTCCTTGCCGAAGTCGAACTCGTGGTTGCCCGGCACGAAGACGTCGGGCGGGAACTCGTTGAACAGGGCCACCATGTGGGCGCCCTTGTCGAAGCCGCACAGGAGGCAGGGCGACCAGGTGTCGCCCGCATGGACGAAGAGCACCGTGCCGCCCTTGGCCTTCTCGGCCTTCACGACGGCGGCGAGGCGGGCCAGGCCCCCCCGGCCCTTCTCCTCGGACATCTGGTAGACGTCGTTGGTGAGGACGAAGGTGACCTTGGCCTGCTGCGCGAGGGCGAGGCCGGCGCTGAGGGCGAGGGCCGCGGCGGCGGCGAGGCTGCGCAGAACGGAACGGGTCATCGGCGATCGGGGTCCAGGAAGGGCATCGGTCCGCGGCGCCGCACGGACGCCGCGGGCGGACCGTAGCGTCGCGAGGCCCGAAACCCAACTTTTCTAGTTGCAAATGAGTGGCACTTTCAGGCATGGTGCCCACCAGAACGATGTGCACGATCGGACCCCCATGACCGAGATCGCCCTGAAGGCCGGCCGCCGGCTCCTCGATGCCGGTCCCCTGCGACGTTTGCGCACCGAGTGGATGCTCGTCGTCCTCGCGGCCGTCCTGGCGCTCGCCGTCGCGGTGCCGGAGCTGCGCGCCGCCGCCGTCAAGACGGTGGCGGACGCCTATCTCGAGGTGAGCGTCTTCGTGGCGCTGACGCTCGCGCTCTTCTACGGGCTCGAGCGGGGGGCCAAGGTGGACCTGGCGGAGCTGCTCCAGCGCCACCGCGCCTGGCAGGTCCCCATCGCGGCGCTGCTCGGGGCGACGCCGGGCTGCGGCGCCGAGATCCTGCTCGTGACGCAATATACCCGCGGCGTGGTGAGCTTCGGCGCGATCGTCGCCGCCCTGACCGCCACGATGGGCGACTCCGCCTTCCTGCTGATCGCCAAGGACCCGCCCGCGGCCGCGATCGTGATCGGCCTGTGCACCGTGGCGGGCATCGTCGCGGGCTACGTGGTCAATTGGCTGCATCCCAACGGCCTGAGCGTGCTGCGGCGCGAGATCGAGGCGCAGGCCGCCTGCGGCGCGCCGGTCGCGGACGGGGGGCCCGGGCGCGTCCGCCGGTTGGGCGAGGCGCTCTGGCTCGCGATCTTCATCCCCGGCGTGGTGATCGCGGTGGGGGAGGGGATCCTCCAATACGACGTGAACGCCTGGTTCGGTCCCTACGCGGCGCACGAGCCCACCCAGTGGATCGGCCTGGCCGGCGGCCTCCTCGCGCTGGCCCTGTTCATCACCCGCCGCGACCCGAACCGGGGCTATGGCGGGATCGATCCCCGGGTCACCATGGGCCTGGCCCCGGTGCGGCGCATGATCGTCGACACCAACTTCGTGACCTTCTGGGTGGTGCTCGGCCTGTTCGGCTACGAGATCGTGGCGCACGTGACGGGCGGAGGCGTCGAGAATTGGCTCAAGGCGAGCCAGGTCATGCTGCCGCTGGCCGCTACGCTCGTCGGCCTCATCCCGGGCTGCGGCGTGATGGTGCTCGTCACCACGCTCTACCTGCAGCACCAGCTCCCGCTCGCGGCGCTGATCTCGGCGGCGGTCTCGACCGACGGTGACGCCCTCTTCCCCGCCATCGCGCTGGCGCCGCGCGCCGCGATTCTCGCCACCCTCTACACGGCCGTGCCGGCGCTGATCGCGGGCTACGGCTGGTATCTGCTCATGGGGTGACGCGCCTGCGTCATCCCTCCGGATTGGCGCTCGGGCCGTCGCGCCCTATCTAGGGGCTCTCGACGAACGGCCCGACGGGCCGCGCACCGGGTGAGCCCCATGAACAAGACCGTGCAGCCCCACGAGCTCGCGCCGGCCGCCCCGGCGCCGACGATGCCCGCCGACCATCCCCGGGTCCGCACGGGCCGCATCGGCGTGCTGCTCATGAACCTGGGCACCCCCGACGCGACCGACTATTGGTCGATGCGCCGCTACCTCAAGGAGTTCCTCTCCGACCGCCGGGTGATCGAGACCTCCCGGCTGATTTGGTGGCCGGTGCTCAACCTCATCATCCTGTCGAAGCGCCCGCGCGCCAAGGGCCGCGACTACGACACGATCTGGAACCGCGAGCTCGACGAGAGCCCCCTCAAGACCATCACCCGCTCCCAGGCCGTGCAGACGGCCGAGCGCATGAAGGCGATCGCGGGCGACCGGGTCGTGGTCGATTGGGCCATGCGCTACGGCAACCCGGGCGTGAAGCCCGCCATCGAGGGCTTGCTGGCGCAGGGCTGCGACCGCATCCTCCTCGTGCCGCTTTATCCGCAATACGCGGCCGCGACCTCGGCCACGGCCTGCGACCAGGCGTTCCGCGCGCTCATGGAGATGCGCTGGCAGCCCACCGTGCGGGTCTCGCCGCCCTATCACGACGATCCGGCCTATATCGACGCGCTCGTCGCCTCGATGAAGCGTGATCTGGGCAAGCTCGACTTCGAGCCGGACGTGGTCCTGGTCTCCTTCCACGGGGTGCCGAAGTCGTACCTCCTCAAGGGCGACCCCTATCACTGCCAGTGCGTGAAGACCTGGCGGCTGATGCGCGAGGCCATGGGCTGGCCCGCCGAGCGCTTCCGCATGAGCTTCCAGTCCCGTTTCGGCAGCGAGGAATGGCTCAAGCCCTACACGGACGAGACCGTCGAGGGCCTCGCCAAGGCGGGCGTCAAGCGCATGGCCATCGTGGCGCCGGGCTTCTCGGCCGACTGCCTCGAGACCCTGGAGGAGCTCGACGGCGAGAACCGCGAGATCTTCGAGCACAATGGCGGCGAGCGCTTCGCCTACCTGCCCTGCCTCAACGACTCGAAGGAGGGCATCGACGTGATCCAGTCGATCGTGGAGCGCGAGCTGAAGGGCTGGCTCTGAGGGGGCGTGCGCTCGCGCTCACCCGCGGACCCCGGCTCTGCTATGGTCCCGACAAACGCCGCCCACGCGCGGTGGAAGGGGGCCCTGTCGACCATGCCGTTCTCGCTCGGATTCGATGCTTTCGTCGTCGCCCTGGTGCTGCTGGCGGTGCTCACCATCGCGCTCGGGGTCCGCACGATCCCGCAGGGCTACAACTACACCGTGGAGCGGTTCGGCAAATATGCCCGGACGTTGGGCCCGGGGCTCGGCCTCATCGTGCCCTATATCGAGGGTATCGGGCACAAGGTGAACGTCATGGAGCAGGTGCTCGACGTGCCGAGCCAGGAGGCCTTCACCCGCGACAACGCGGGCGTCACGATCGACGCCGTGGCCTTCTACCAGGTGCTCGACGCGGCGCTCGCCTCCTACGAGGTCACGAACCTGCAGCAGGCGCTGCTCACCCTCACCATGACGAACATCCGCACCGTGGTGGGCTCGATGGACCTCGACCAGCTCCTCTCCCATCGCGACGAGATCAACGAGCGGCTCCTCAAGGTGATGGACGCCGCCGCCTCCCCCTGGGGCGCCAAGGTCACCCGCATCGAGATCAAGGACATCCTGCCCCCCGCGGATCTCGCCGGCGCCATGGCGCGCCAGATGAAGGCCGAGCGCGAGAAGCGCGCCGCGGTGCTGGAGGCGGAGGGGCTGCGCCAGGCCGAGATCCTGCGGGCGGAGGGGCGCAAGCAATCCGCGATCCTGGAGGCCGAAGGGCGGAAAGAAGCCGCCTTCCGCGACGCCGAAGCCCGCGAGCGCCAGGCGGAGGCCGAGGCAAAGGCCACCGCCCTGGTGAGCGACGCCATCGCGAGCGGCGACCTGGCGGCCGCGAACTTCCTGATCGCCGAGAAATATATCCGCGCGCTGGGCTCCATCGCGAGCGCGCCGAACCAGAAGGTGATCATCGTGCCCATCGAGGCGGCGGGGCTCGCGGGCACGCTGGGCGGCATCGCCGAGATCACCCGCTCCGTCTTCTCGGGGGACGGCGCTCCGGTCCCGGACGGCGCCGGGACGGGCGCCCGCCGGGGCGGGGGTCTCCCGCCGGCCGTGAACGGATAGGGCGCGATGACGGCCTATCTCTCGGGTCTCGGGCCCTGGGCCTGGATCATCCTCGGCGTGGCCTTGATGGGGCTCGAGCTCGCGGCGCCCGGCGGCGTCCTGCTCTGGCTGGGGCTCGCCGCCGTCGCCACGGGCGGCCTCGCGGCCCTGACCGGCATGGCCTGGCAGGGGGCGATGCTCGCCTTCGTGCTCATCGCGCCCTCGCTCGTGCTCGCCGGGCGCCGGTTCACCCGCGGGGCCGACGACGCCACGGCTGGCGACCTGCCCCATCTCAACCGCCGCGCCGGCGCGCTGATCGGCCGCGTCTTCACCCTCGAAGGGCCGATGGTGCACGGCGAGGGGCGCGTGCGGGTGGGTGACTCATCCTGGCGCGTCGTCGGCCCGGACCTGCCGGCGGGCGGGCGCGT
>DASPJU010000076.1:0-2822 GCA_035628475.1 Salinarimonas sp.
ACCAACGCGACAAACGGAGACCCCTGATGGCGATGACGATGACGGGCGAGGTGACCCTGCCGGCGGACCGGGACGCCGTGTGGGCGGCGCTCAACGCCCCCGAGGTGCTCAAGTCTTGCATCCCTGGCTGCCAGGAGCTTACCAAGGTCTCGGACACGGAGTTCGAGGCGGTGGCGAAGGTGGCAGTCGGCCCCGTCAAGGCGACCTTCAAGGGCAAGATCCTGCTCCAGGATCTCGACCCGCCCCTGGCCTACACGATCCGCGGCGAGGGGCAGGGCGGGGTGGCGGGCTTCGCCAAGGGCGGCGCGAAGGTGCGGCTCGAGCCCGCCGAGGACGGCGGCACGCGGCTCGTCTACGACGTCGAGGCGACGGTGGGCGGCAAGCTCGCCCAGCTCGGCGGCCGCCTCGTCAACGGCGTCGCCAAGAAGAACGCCGACGAGTTCTTCGCCTGCTTCGTCAAGGCGCTGTCTCCGGCCGAGGCGGCGTGAGCGCTTCCTATCATCGCTCGCGCGAAGAGGGGTGGAGCCGGCGCTCCTTGCCGCACCGGCGATCCCGCCGCCGCCTCGCGCGTTGACGGCCCGCATCGATGTCCCGGAGGCCGCCATGACGGACGCCCACGACCCCTATCTCTGGCTCGAGGAGGTCGAGGGCGCGCGGGCTCTGGCCTGGGTGCGCGAGCGCGACGAGGGGACGACGGCGGTCCTGTGCGACGATGCCTTCGCGGCCGACAAGGAGGCGATCTACGAGATCTCGACGCGGCCGACCAACATCCCCTTCATCACCCGGCGCGGCCGCTTCGTGTACAATTTCTGGCAGGACCAGACCCATGTGCGCGGCCTGTGGCGGCGCACGACGCTCGACGATTACCGCAATCCCGAACCCGCCTGGGACGTGCTCCTCGACCTCGACGCGCTGGCTCGCCGAGAGGCCGAGGACTGGGTCTGGCGCGGCTGCTCGACCTTGGAACCCGACCACCGCATCGGTCTCGTGAGCCTGTCGCGCGGCGGCGCCGACGCCACCGTGATGCGCGAGTTCGACCTGGAGGCGAAGCGCTTCGTGGAGGAGGGATTCGCCCTGCCGGAGGCCAAGGGCGGCGCGGCCTGGATCGATCGCGACACGCTGATGGTCTCGGTGACGCTGGGCGAGGACGCCGCGACGGCGTCGGGCTATCCCCGCCAGGTGCGCCGGTGGCGGCGCGGCGGACCGTTCGGCGAGTCGCCCATGCTCTTCGAGGGCGAGCGCTCGGACGTATGGATTTCCGGCTATGTCGACCGGGAGCCCGGCTTCGAGCGGACCTTCTACCGCCGCCAGATCACCTTCGAGGAGGGCGAGAGCTTCCTGGCGGGGGAGGGCGGCGCGCTCACCCGCATCGACGTGCCCCTCGACGCGCGCTTCAGCGTCGACCGCGACTGGATGTTCGTGCGCCTGAAATCCGACTGGAGCGTCGGGGGGCGCACCTATCCTGCGGACGCGCTGCTCGCGATCCCGTTCTCCGGCTTCCTCAGCGGGCGACGCGACTTCTCGATCCTGTTCGAGCCCGGCCCCCGGCGGGTGCTGGAGAGCTTCTTCTGGGCGAGCACCAGGCTCTTCATCACGGTGCTCGATAACCTGGAGAGCGAGATCCTGACGGCGCGCCCGGACGCGGAGGGATGGCGCATCGCGCCCCTGGACGGCCTGCCCTCCGCCGCCAATGTCGACGTCTGGCCCCTCGATGCCGGGTCGCTGGAGCGCACCGACGAGGCGCTCGTGTCCGTGACGAGCTTCCTCGCTCCCTCGAGCCTCGGGATGATCGACGCGGACGGGCGTTTCGAGATCCTCAAGGAGGCACCGGCGGCCTTCGATGCGACCGGGCTTGCGGCCACCCGCCACGAGGCGATCGCGGCCGACGGCGAGCGCATCCCCTATTTCGAGATCGGCCGCGCCGACCGGACGGGCCCGGCTCCGACCGTGCTCTACGGCTATGGCGGATTTTCGGTGTCGATGACGCCGTCCTATCTTGGCTCGATCGGGCGGGTCTGGCTGGAGCGCGGCGGCGTCTGGGTGGTGGCCGTGATCCGCGGCGGCGGCGAGTTCGGCTCCGCCTGGCACAAGGCGGGCATGCGCGAGGGCAAGCGGACCTCTCACGACGACTTCGCGACCATCGCGGCCGATCTCGTGAGGCGCGGGGTCACGACGCCGCCGCAGCTTGCCGCCTATGGCGGGTCGAACGGCGGCCTGCTGGTCGGCAACATGCTGACGCGATACCCGGACCGGTTCGGCGCGATCTGGTGCACGGTGCCGCTCCTCGACATGCGCCGCTATACGGGGCTGCTCGCCGGCGCGAGCTGGATCGCGGAATACGGCGACCCCGACAAGCCCGAGGACTGGGCCTACATGCAGGGGTTTTCGGCCTACCACAACCTGGAGCCCGAGCGGGCCTACCCGCCGGTGCTGCTCGTGACGTCGCGCCGGGACGACCGCGTCCATCCCGGCCACGCTCGCAAGATGGCGGCGCGGCTGGCGGAGATCGGCGCCGATGTTCTGTTCTACGAACCCGACGAGGGCGGGCACGGGGCCGCCAACAAAGAGCAGGCGGCGTTCCTCTCGGCGCTGGGCTTCGCCTTCCTGCGTCGCACGATCGGGCAGGGCGGGAGCGATTGATCAAGTTTTGTTTCGAATGCAAGCGAGATCCCGCGCTGCATCATCGAATTTCGAAGAATGTGGCCAGCCCGCCACATCATCTGCTTGATTCGACCGCGAACCTAGGGGAAGCTCCTGCTGCTTCGGCACGAAACAGGGAGGGCGATTCGATGACGTATCTCAATGCCCCGGCGCCGGTTCGT
>DASPJU010000077.1:0-2034 GCA_035628475.1 Salinarimonas sp.
CTGCGCCGGAGGTGCTGGTGCCGCGCCAACCCGCCTGGCCGGCTGCGCCACCCAGACCGGCTCCGCTGGCCCAG
Source organism: Salinarimonas sp. (assembly GCA_035628475.1). Classification (GTDB taxonomy): domain Bacteria; phylum Pseudomonadota; class Alphaproteobacteria; order Rhizobiales; family Beijerinckiaceae; genus Salinarimonas_A. The sequence continues at coordinate 75 of DASPJU010000077.1, forward strand.
CTAGCCGTGGCGCAAAGGCCAACCCTGAACTAACATTCCATCAGGACCACTCCGTGGGGGCCGGTCAAATCGGCTCATGCGACAATCCCGGCTCTATGAAGATCGCGGTGCGGCACCCCGCTCAGGAGACGGGTGGCGTGCTCTGCCCAGCGATCCAGCGCGTCCCGTTTCTCGGCTCGATAGCTCGCGCGATTATAGATGCCGGCCACGCCGCTCTTGTACCCGGAGACATGGTTCAGCACTGCCTCAACGACGTGAGGCAGGACACCCAGCTTCTCGGCCATACCGGTCGCAACCGTCCTGCGCAGATCGTGCAAGCGCCAGAGGCGGACTTCCGCGCCGGCCTCAACAATGCGCTTATCCAATGCGGTCTTGGCCTTGCTCCAGCCCGAGAACCCGCCTTCACCCTCACCGAACAGGAGAGAGCGCCCATCGCGGCGAGGCGCCGCTTGCAGGATCTCCACGGCCGCTGGCGATAGCGGCACCTCATGTTCCCGGCCGTTCTTGGATCGCGTCTTCGGGATGGTCCACATGGCCGCGTCTAGATCCAACTCGGCGAGGCCGAGCCCGGCCACCTCCTCGCGGCGCTGCCCCGTTAGGATCAGCAGGCGCACAATGCGTCCATAATCGTCATCCCGGCAGGCGTTCCAAACAGCCACCAGCTCGGCATCAGTTAGCACGTGCTCGCGCGACACCTCTTCTGTGGCCTTGTTGGTCCCAATGACCGGATTAGCGTCCGCAAGGCCCTCACCCATGGCCCAGGCGAAGAGGGCCGAGAGCGTCGCGCGGGCGCGGTTCGAGGCGAAGGGCCCATGCTCCTCCGCTATCTCGCCGAGCCGGGCCGCCACCGCAGCGCGGGCAATCTTGTGCAAGGGGAGGGAAGCAAGCGGCGCCCAATGCCGGGTCAGATATCGCTCGGCGTCCTCAAATGTGCTCGGCCGGAGGCGCTGCTTGATTGAGGTGAGATAACGGGAGCCGACAGCCCCCAGCGTGATCGAAGCGCGCACCCGCTCCTGCGCCTTCTCGGCCTGGGGATCAGCCCCGAGGTGTGCCTTTGCCATGGACGCCCGAGCGCGCTTCCGAGCGTCGTCCAGGCTGATGCGTTCCACCCGCCCGATGGTCTCACGGCGGCTTTTGCCGTTGGCACGGTACTGGACGACCCATTGCTTGTTCGTGGGATTCACCCGGACGCCGAAGCCGGGCAAAGCCTCGTCCCATACGATCACGTAGGGCTTTCCGGCGGGGATCGTTAGGCCAGCGACGGACTGGCGGGTGAAACGCACGCGGGCCCCTCCGGTAAGCGGATGGTAAGCGTCGAAGGGATCAGCCGTGATCGCTCATGATTACCAATGTCAGGAGGTATATCCCTCAAACCGTTGCCGTGCAAGCGTCCTGATCACCCATGATCCGCTCTTGATCACATTGCCCCGCTATCTCTTAATCAGCGGGTCCTAGGTTCGAGCCCTAGTACACCCACCATCAAATCAAGCACTTAGCGGCAGTGACCACCCCATCTGGGGCCGCTCGGACAGGATCCGGACAGCTTCTTACCGAGAGCGCCCGGACAGCCGCTCCGCGCAGTGGTGCGACAATCTGTCAGCTATTGTCATGCCGTGTAGATCAAGATGACCCGTCGGCAGGTCGCACCGGACGGATGAAGAGGGCGCCCCGCGGGACGCCCTTGTTCAGCCCTCGAACCGCGGAGGCTCCGGATCGCTGGGGCGGCTTCGTCTGCGCCGCCCTCGTGATCGACGCCGATGCCCGGCGGATCGTCGGCTGGCGGGTGTCGCGCACGGCGCAGGCCGGCTTCGTGCTCGACGCGCTGGAGCAGGCCCTACACGAGCGTCGGCCAGGGCGCGGCGGGTTGGTGCACCATAGTGACAGGGGTGGGCAATACCTCGCGCTTCGCTACACGGACCGGCTGGTCGAGGCTGGCATCGAGCCCTCGGTTGGCAGCGTT
>DASPJU010000078.1:0-3019 GCA_035628475.1 Salinarimonas sp.
ACCGGCTGCCGGAGCGTCACCGCCGTTTCTTTTCGGATTTGCCGCTGACGCATCAAGAGGGCGATTATCTGTTCGTCCACGCGGGCGTGCGGCCTGGCGTCCCGCTGGACCGTCAGGTGCCGGACGACCTGCTCTGGATCCGCGACGAATTCCTCACGTCCACCGCCGATCACGGCAAAGTGGTCGTGCACGGCCACAGCATCAGCGAGGCGCCGGTTCTGCGGCCCAATCGCGTCGGCATCGATACCGGCGCCTTCGCGACGGGGCGGCTGACTTGCCTCATCCTCGAAGGCAACGAGCGATCATTCCTGTCGACGGGATTGTGAAGCGCGGCCGCTGCACTTCCTGACAGTCAATCTCACAACGGAACGAAGGCCATGGGACCACGCAAGCGGATACTGGTGACGGGAGGGGCGGGCTTTCTGGGTTCGCATCTGTGCGAGCGTCTGCTGCAGGACCGGCATGACGTTCTGTGCGTGGACAACTACTTCACGGGCACGAAGGCGAACATCGTCCATCTGCTGGACGATCCGCATTTCGAGGTGATGCGGCACGACGTGACGTTCCCGCTCTATGTCGAGGTGGACGAGATCTATAACCTTGCCTGCCCCGCCTCGCCGATCCACTACCAGTTCGATCCCGTCCAGACGACCAAGACCTCGGTGCATGGTGCGATCAACATGCTCGGGCTGGCCAAGCGGGTGAAGGCCAAGATCTTCCAGGCCTCGACCTCGGAGGTCTACGGCGACCCGACCGTGCATCCGCAGACCGAGGACTACCGCGGCAACGTCAACCCGATCGGCCCGCGGGCCTGCTATGACGAGGGCAAGCGCTGTGCCGAGACGCTGTTCTTCGACTACCACCGCCAGCACAAGCTGCGGATCCGGGTGGCGCGCATCTTCAACACCTACGGGCCGCGCATGCACCCCAATGACGGCCGCGTGGTGTCGAACTTCATCGTCCAGGCGCTCAAGGGCGAGCCGATCACGGTCTACGGCGACGGCAGCCAGACCCGGGCCTTCTGCTATGTCGACGACCTGATCGACGGCTTCGTGCGGCTGATGAACGCCCCCGACACCGTCACCGGCCCGGTCAATCTCGGCAATCCGGTCGAGTTCACCATCCTCCAGCTCGCCGAAAAGGTGATCGAGCTCATCGGCTCACCCTCCAAAATCATCCGCAAACCGCTCCCCGCCGACGACCCCACACAACGCTGCCCGAATATCACGATGGCGAAGAACGTGCTGGACTGGACGCCGAAGGTCCCGCTCGATGCGGGCCTGCGCAAGACGGTAGACTATTTCGAGGCCCTGCTCAGCACGGGTAGGGCGAAGCGTAGCGTTTACGAGGATGCCGCCCAATGAACAGCGGCGCCGATGTTCTCGGCGTACCCCCCGTTTCCGGGGGCAATGCGCCGCTGACCGGCCCAAAGACACGCAGGTTCCGAAATGGGCTGCGTCGGCGGGCGCTTCGCGTCCTCAGCCGCTCGCTCCTCGGGACCATCACTCATGTGCGGACAACGGAGCCATATGCAGCGCTGACCTTCGACGACGGTCCCGATCCGGTGAGCACACCGTTGGTCCTTGACCTGCTGGAGCGGCATGACGCCAAAGCGACGTTCTTCGTGCTCGGCAGGCACGCCCAGCGCTACCCGGACCTGATCGCGCGGATGGCCGCGGCCGGGCACAGCGTCGCCAATCATTCATTCGATCATCTGCGCTTCCCCGGCATCGATCACCGGGAGCGAATTGCCCAGATTCTTGCGTGCGAGCGCGTCATCGCCCCCTACGGTCAGAAGCTCTTCAGGCCGCCGCGGGGGCTGCAGAGTATTTCGTCGCGCTTCGACGCGCTCCTGCTCGGCTACCGCGTCGTGACCTGGAATGTCGTCGTGCGCGACTGGGAGAATCGCGATCCCGAATGGATGGTCGAGCGGCTTGAAGCCGAGGTGAAGCCGGGCAGTATTGTCCTGCTTCACGACTGCCTGTTCGATGCCGACAACAGCGCGGCCGTGGACCGGCGCCCCATGCTGGAGGCGCTCGATATGTTCCTGTCGCGCAACCGGGGCGCCCTTTCCTACGTCACCGTTCCCGACCTGCTGGCGTGCGGAACGCCGCATGCCGCAAGCTGGTTCATCCGCTCGGACGCTGACTGGCCCCTGCACGACCCGAGCTGAACACATGAACGGCGTCAAGCCGAAGATCAGTGTGATCACGCCAGTCTTCAACGGCGAGCGCTACCTTGCCGAGGCGATCGAGAGCGTGCGCGCCCAGGCCTATACGGACTGGGAGTACGTGATCTCGGACAATTGCAGTACAGATCGCACCCTGGAGATTGCCCGCCGCTATGCGGCGCTAGACCCGCGCATCCGGGTTCATGAGGGCGGCAGCTTCCTTCCGATCATCGCCAACTGGAATCGCGCGCTCAGGCAGCTTGCGCCGGACGCGAAGTATTGCAAGGTCCTTCACGCCGATGACCGGCTCCTGCCGGAATGCCTCGAGCGCATGGCGGCGGTCATGGAGCAGAACGCCAATGTCGGCATTGTTGGCGCCTATGTGCTCGCCGATAAGGCAATCGAGTGCGACGGCCTGCCCTACGGTCAAAGCGTATGGGACGGGCGCGAGATTTGCCGCAACACCCTGTTAGGCCGGTACTACCTCTTCGGCAGCCCGTCCTCGTTGCTGCTACGTGCAGACCTGATCCGTGCGCGGCCGAAAGGATTTTATAACGAGCACAATCTGCATGCGGATTTCGAGATTTGCTATGACCTGCTCGAGACCTGCGATTTCGGCTTTGTGCACCAGGTATTGACCTTCACGCGCACCCATGCCGCATCGATGGGTAACACGTTCACCCGGCTTTATAACCCGCAGCTTGTCGAATATCTCGGCATGATGCGGAAGTACGGGCCGAGATATCTCGACCAGGAAACCTTTAACCGTACCCATAGCGAGATGGTGCGGTCGTACCGGCGGATCATTGCCCGCCGCCTGTTGTCCGGGCGCGGCCTGAGCTACTGGAA
>DASPJU010000079.1:0-2442 GCA_035628475.1 Salinarimonas sp.
AACTCGGGCACGAAATCAGGCGACGGTGTCCGGGGCTGCCGGTGGTTCTCACCTCGGGCTACAGCCACGTGCTCGCCGAGGAGGGCCGTCACGGATTTGAGCTCTTGCAGAAGCCCTATGCGGCTGAAGAGCTGTCCCGCGTGTTGCGGCGGGTCACGGCCAGCCACGTGGGCGCGCCGACTCTGGGCGCCCTCTGAGCTTTCAGGCGGCGAGCACCGAGCGCGGCGGCCGGATGTCGAAGGACGTGCCGCTCCCGTCCGGGGACAGCGAGAGGATCCCGTCGAGCTGGCGCACGACACTGGATGGGGCCTCCCGCGGGGCGATGCCGTCCGTTCCCCGTTGTCTCAGCCGCATGTCTCGGCCGAGGGGCCTCGCACTACGTCCGTGTTTCGGCCCGTGTTGCGGTCGCGATAAATGACGACGCGCGCCCATCCGACGCGCGAGATGCTCCCGAAGCCGGGCAGGCTATACTGGGCACCGCTGCAGACATGCCCGTCCTGGATCACCGCCGGGCGAGCGCCTCCTCGCGTGCTACCCTCCCCAACAAGCAACCGATCGGCCATCGAGCGACCATGCCACGCCGCCTCTCCCTGCGCACGCCGGGTGCCCCCTTGCCGCCACGTCGCGTGAAACGCGAGCTGCGCGCGCTCGAGCGCTGGGCCCGCCGCCTGGGTGAGGCCTTCCCGGACGGCACCGTTGCGGATATCCACCACGACTGGAAGCTACCCGTGGCGGGCGCCCTCGTCGACCCCCCCACGACGAGCCGCGCGATCCAGGCCCGCGCGGCGCAGGCGCTCCTCGACGGGGCCGCGCGCCTTCTCGCAGCCCGGCCACGGGACCGCAGCAACGATCGGGTCACCGTGCTGATCACGCTTCCTGAGATGTTCCCGAGCCGCATCTGCGTGTTCTACGATCAGGAGTACTTCGCCACTTTCACGACGCGCACCGGCCGGTACCAGCAATGGACGCTACTGCCGCCCGAGCGTTCGCTCGCGCGCGAGTGGGGACTGAACATGTCACCCAGCTTTCGCGAGCAAGGCTATCGCGAGGTGATCTGGAGCGAGGCCGAGGACGGCATGGAGCGCCTCGTGCAAGTTCACGACGGCGAGGTCTGGTTCGTCGTGGATGTCGACGCGAACCAGGGCGTTTAACAATACGTGGATCACCGTCGCGGGCGCGGAGCTTGCCGCTGGCGCTACCAGCGCTCACCTAGCTCGTCATCATCTAGATCGGCGCCCGTACCACTCTCCGCCGCCCGGGGCATGAGCCGGCGCGGCATCAGCCTGCACCCGCTCCGGCCCGCAATACGTCCGAGCGCGTCGCGAGGCGGATCCGCAACGCGGGAGGTCGAAAAGGGGCAGCCGTCGAGAGATGCCCTGCATGCTCCGGAGCGGCTGACATCGAGAAGGAGCCGGACATGAGGAGCTTGAGGACGTTCGCGGCGCTGGCCATGGTTTGCGCGTCCGGCCTCGCCTTCGCGGCCGAAATCGAGCCGATCCCAAAGGTGCGCTACCCCATGCTCGCCAAGCGCGCGAGCGCGGTCGAGGGTTTCGTCCCGGCCGGTTGGAGCCTGGAGGCCCGTGCCGAAGGCGACCTCGACGGCGACGGCGTCCCCGACGTCGCCTTCGTCCTGCACGGGAAAGATCCTGCCCTCGTCGTGAAGAACGACGGCCTCGGCGCGGACGAGCTCGACACGAACCCCCGCATCCTCGCGGTCGCGCTGCGGCGGGGTGACCGCTTCGAGCTTGCGGCGCAGAACAAGACGCTCATCCCGCGCCTGGAAGACCCTGTCATGGACGACCCGTTCGAGGGCGACGCGCTCGAGATCAAGCGGGGCACGTTGCGCGTGTCGCTGCGCCTGTTCATGAGCGCCGGCGGCTGGACCACCTTCCGCAGCACGTTCACGTTCCGGCTCGACGAAGGACGCAAGCTCAACCTGGTCGGGTTCGACAAATCGACGTTCGAGCGGAACACCGGCGAGGGCAAGACGGTCAGCGCGAACCTCCTGATCGGTCGGGCTCGAATCGAGACGGAGAGGGACGGCAGGGCCCCGCCCGCCGTCCGGTGGCGAAGCGTCCCCAAGCGGGCCCTGCCCATCGAGGCCCTCGGCAACGGGCTTGACTTCAACCTCGACCCAGAGGGCTGAGCCCTCTGTCGTCAGCGCAGTCGGCGCGAGCTGACCCTGCACGGCACGAGGCCCTGTCCGCGCCGGGTCGGCCCACACTTCTCCTTGATGGGACGGAAGCGATGATCGAAGCGCCCTGGAAGGGAAGGCAGGCTCATGACGGAAAGCTACCCGCGCCGCTAACGAGTTGCTACGCGTCAAGACCAGTGTTGAAGCGGTGATCGGCAAGGCAGATTTACATCCTGTTTGCGCCGAAAGCTGCCGGGCTGCTTCCGGCCAGGAGCGGTCGCTTCGCGGCCCATGCCGTTGGCGCTTCG
>DASPJU010000080.1:0-6928 GCA_035628475.1 Salinarimonas sp.
GAGCAACGGACTGAAAATCCGTGTGTTCGAGCTACCTCGGGACGCCGCAATCGTAGGTTCACCTCCGCCACGGGCGCACCCATTCCGCGCCGGGAGACCTACCGCCAAGCCGAGCGCGACGCGCTCACGATCCTGGCCCGCGCAGGGCTGCCACCGGCCGATCTGGCCCGCGCGTTTGACGTATCGACCCGTTTGGTCGAGCGCTTAGCGCGGGGCCGTCGTCCGTGATCCCCTGGGATCGGGGAGCCACAGACGCAGTACTGACCGATGTCCGGCTAGAGCGCTTCCGCCAGCACGAGGTCCACGGTCAGCAGGACCACGAGGACGGCACCGGGGGCGCCGGGACTATGGCCACCCTGACCGCCGCTAAGCGAGCGGCCGACCACGCCACGGAGGAGGGGCGGTTGACCTACTCGCAGATCCTGGCCGAGGAGGTCGCCGAGGCCCTGGCGGAGTCAGATCCGATGCTCCTGCGCGCAGAGCTCGTGCAGGTGGCGGCTGTGGCGGTGCAATGGGTGGAAGCCATCGACCGGAGGCTGCGCCGGTGAATCGCTTCAGGGTCGGCCCCACGCGGTCCCTGCTAGACACGGTGACCCGCTCGATTGGGGCGGCGCTCGCCGAGAAACGCGTCCTTTCCAAAGAGGCTCGCCTCAAGAAGATCCAACGCCTCGCTGATGTGCAGCGGTTCCGGCAACGGCTCGGCCTCATCGAGGGGAAGCGCCAGTGACTCATCGTCGTACATGTGGGCTCCTTTGGGGGGTTACACCCACATATGCCTTGCAGCAAAAAAAGCAAGGGGGCCCGCTCTCATGAGCCGCCCCTGGTGGGGGCGCCTCCCGCTCCTGTTCTGCCGCTCACACGCTTTCCTCGTCGCCTCAGACGCCGCAAAGGTGGCGTGGCTCGAGCTCCTCATCTACTGCAACGAGCACAACAACAAGGGCGTTCTTGAGCCCTTCGACCCCGCCACCTCGCGCCCCTTCTTGGCCAAGCTCGGCGTGAGCTCCGAAGGCTTCGAGTCTGCTCTTCGCCTTGGCCTCCTTCGCCTCGACGGCGCCACCCTTAAGGTCTCCGGCTACTTAGGCCCGGAAGGACTCGGCGGGCGCCCTCGAAAGAACGCGACGGACAACCAGGAGGAAACCGGTCTCCCCTCGGTTCTAGAAACCGACGCAAAACCGGTTTTGAGAGAAGAGAAGAGAATAGAAGAGAAGAGATCAGAAGAGATCCAGATCCAGATCCCCGCTACGGCTGCGCCTTCGCGGTCGAGGTCGAAAGGCAAAGGGCCGGAAAAGCCCAAGATCGAACTGCGACCGCTCATCGCGCAGTTCTGCGATCTCTGGAAAGTCGAATACGGCCGCTCGTACCAGGTCATGGACGGCGAGCCGGCGGCGCTGGGGCGGCTTATTAGCCTCGGGACGAAGCCGGAAGACCTTCCGCACCTTTGGGCGCAGTACCTCAGGGATAAGGACCAGTTCGTCACGAAGGTGAACCACAGCCTTCGCTGCTTCTGCACAAGTGCCGCAAACCGGTATTCGCTCGGCCCGCCGGTGAAGGCGCCCCAGGCGTCCATGTACCGGGATTGGGTCCCACCGGAGAAGCGCTCGCCGAATGGGACGGTGACGAAGTGAGAGACATCGGCATCGCAGAGCGGGCGCTCCTCGGCTGCTTCATTCTCAGCCCTGCCGAGATTGACCTCTACCCGCTCCAGCGCGACGACTTCGCGGAGCCGCGCTACCAGGCCCTTTACGACACCATGGCGGCCTTGCGGAAGGCTGGGCAACCCGTAGACGCCGTCACCATCACACTCGAGATCGAGCGTCGCGGGCATCGGTTCCTCCTAGAGGCCGAATCACTCGCAGAGATCGCAAACAGCGTCCCGCACGCCGTCCACGTCGCCCACTACGCCAGGGAGGTCATGGACGCATCCGCGAAGCGGCGCCTGCGCGCGGTGCTTCGCGAGATGGACGCGCGCCTCGACACCGAGTCGAGCATCGAAGTCGCCACCGATGCACGCCGCCGGCTGGCCGAAATCGAAGCCCGCGCAGATGGCCCCATGTGCCTAGGCGACGGTATCGACGAGGTGACAAGGGAGTCTCTCGATGGGGTCCCGCCGCGCACGCAGGTGCTTACCGGCCTGGCCGAGTTCGACGCGATGACAGGCGGATTCCACCCGCCGCAGCTCATCGTCGTGGCGGCGCGGCCTGGTATCGGCAAATCGGCGCTCGCCGGGACCATTGCCCTGCGGGTCGCAAAGCGCGGGGTCCCGGTGCTGTTCTTCTCCATGGAGATGAATTTCAAGCAGGTCGCGCGACGAATGCTCGGCGCGGAGGCGCAGTATCCGGTGCGGCAGCTCGTCGGGCATCGGGTGTCCCTGGACGATCAGGAGCGCCTCCAGCGCGCATCGACTTCGCTCCGTAGCCTCCCCATTTACATCCACGCGAAGACGCTCAGCAGCAAGCAGGTCAGCGCCACAACGCGCTCGTGGCGTCTTAAGCACGGCGCAGGAGAGCGGGCGCTCGTCGTCATCGATTACCTCGGCCTCATGCTCTCCACCGAGAAGAAGGAAAACCGTACCCGCGAAATCGGCGAATGGGCGCGCGATGCAAAGACCCTTGCAGTCGACATCAACGCGCCGGTGATGCTCATTTCGCAGCTCAACCGCGGCCTCGAAAACCGCGACAACAACGAGCCACGCCTCTCTGACCTGCGGGATTCGGGTGAAATCGAGCAACACGCCGACATGGTGGTGTTCCCCACCCGAGAGGAGCCGCTCGGCGAAAGTGGGCCCGCGCACCTCATCGTGGCGAAAAACAGAGACGGCGAAGTCGGCAAGGTGCCGTGCTGGTGGAAAGCCGAGTGGATGTGCTTCGAGAGCCTCGGCGAGGAGCAGGCACGGCAGTACGAGCGGCGCGAGGCATGGGCGTGAAACACCGCCAAGAAATGCTCGAGGCGCTCGAGCTCGCCCTCGACACCGTCACCGACGCATCGACGGCCGTGCAGGCCGCAGGCGGTCCCTGGGGTCTGCATATGGCGGTCCTTGAGGCATCTCAGAAGCTGCTCGCGGCAAGGGCCGCAGTAATGGCAGGCCACGACCTGCTCCCCCTTCCACGCAAAAGGAGAGTCTCGTAATGCAAATCTACTGCTGGCTCCACCGCAAGGGCGTCCCGCCAGAGATGCCGCCGTTCTTTTTCCAGGGGTGTCGCACCTGCGAGGACAAGAAAGCGCGCGGCCTCGTCACCGGCAACGAGGGACCGCCCGACACCCGCAAGAAGAAGCTGCAGGCCCGCATCGCTGCCAAACGCCTCATGGCAGGAGATGCTCCATGAAGCTGCGAATTGTCGATCCTGATGCGGCATGGACTGCCATCGCCCTCATAGGCGTTGGCCTCGGTCTCTTCGGGGCGCTCGTTGGTGGGTGTCGCGTGCCACCGCCAGGAACGCCTGCAGGAGTTGCGATCAAATGCACCACCGAGGCGGTGCGCGACTCGTGGCCCACGGTGCTGCCGCGGGTGAACACGTGCCTCACGCAGATGGATAGCTCGTGGGAGGGATGCCTCGACGCCATCCCAAGCGCGGTGGGCGTGGCCATCGACGTCGTGGCCTGCGTGGTGCGCAACCAGGGGAGCGAGTTCGCGCACGCGGCCGAGACGAACCCGGGGGACAAGCGCTCAGCGCGCGGGGCGGATAGAGCGCGGGAGTACCTGCAGGAGAAGGGCTGGGTGTTCGCGGAATGAAGCCCGAAACAACGGTCACGCGAACGCCGACGGGCGACCCGCTCGACGCAGATGCCATTGCGATGTTGCGCATGCTCATCTCTGACCGCGGGGCGCGAATGCTCGTATATCCACTGGGCGTCTCGGTTACCGCCATCGAGCGCGCAGCAGCGGGCGGTCGCGTGCTTCGAGGAACGCGACTGCTGATAACGATGGGGCTCGCCGAGATGAAGGCTAAGGGCGAGTTGCCCAAGAAGGCGGCGAAGCCGTGACCGCGCACGGGCTCATCGAGGGACTGCGCGGGGAGCTGAACGCGGCGGTGAAGCGCATCGAGGAGCTAGAGGCGCGCATGCACGCGGTGGAGAGGCGCATCGGCGCAGTGCCATCAACCTGGGAACAGGTGGTTCTCGACCATTTCAGCGCCCACCCCCTCCACACGCCGGAGAAGCCGCGGTGAAGTGCTCGCCGGGGCTGGAGTTTATGGCGGCGATGGAGGAGGTCTATCGTCACTTCAACCGGTCGCAGGATGACCGCTGGGCGCTGCTGGAGGCGCTGAAGGCACGCGCCGAGAAGTGCTGCGCCTATCCAGACGACCCGCCGGCGTGGTGCTCGGTGTGTCGCGAAGAGCGCGCCCTCATCGCGCGCATCGAAGGGAAGCCGTGAAGCCGACGGATGAGGAGCTGGAGCGGGTGGCGAATGCGGTCAGGACTGCGATCGAGCCTCCCGCCGACGAACATAAATCGACGGCGCGCTACTGGGTGAGGCTCTCCGCCGTTAGCCGTGCCTACTGGGACGCCATCGCCCCGCTGGTGCTGGAGCGGGCGGCTCATGCCGTGGAACGGGAGCGCGACGAGAACGAGCGGCGATATGGCGCCGATGACCCGCGCTGGAACGGGTTCACGGGTGCCGTCGAGACAATCCGCGCCATGAAGGAGACGCCGTGACCCGACACGAGGCGCTCGTGATGTACGCGGGGGAGATGTTCGACACCCTTTCAGCCATCGTCGAGAACCATGACAAGTACGACGATGTCCATTACTCGTGGTGGGAGACGGCGCGCGCGCTCATCGCGAAGATTGAGGGGGCGAGCGAATGAACTTCCGCTGCGCAGTCTGCGACGCCCCTGTTCAGCGCGTTTGGAAGGACATGTCACTCGTCCGCGATGAGTTCTATTACACGGTCCAGTGCCACGGGCAGACTGAGGTGGTGACCGTGCGCGACGAGGGCGTTGTGATCCAGCGTGCGCTTGAGGGCGCGCCGTTCCTTCTCACCAAGGAGACGCCGTGAGCTACGAAGCGCCAGACCACCTCGTCGTGGTCAACCACTCCACCCTCGCCGATGATAAGTCGGTCGCGCTGTGGACCGAGGCCGTACGCCTGCAGCTTCGCGACGCAGCCGAGGCGTGGGAGCTACCCGCTCCTGGGTGCTTCTTCTACGGCCATCGCACGGACATCCCGCCTGACGAGGGCTGTGTCATCGGCATCGTCGACGACGACGGGAACGCGGACAGCGCCGGCTATCACACGGCCATCGGGAAGCTGGCCTTCGGCCTCGTCGACATGGGTCAGAGCAACGTCCCCTCACGGACGCTCTCTCACGAGGCCCTCGAGATGCTGGGCAACGTGTGGCTCGACCGCTGGATGCCGGGACCAAAGGGGCGCCTCTACGCCGCCGAGCTCGCCGACGCCTGTCAGCGCGACGAGTACACCATCCAGGTCGACCTCTTCGGGGTCACGAGTCAGGTGCGCGTGAGCGACTTCATCCTCCCGGGCTGGTTCGACGAGGCGAGCCTCGGGAAGTACGACTACCTCGGGCTGCTCCACGCGCCCTTCACGAACCGCCCCGGCGGGTATCACATCGCGCTCGACGGGGATGAGGTGCTCTACGTCGCGCATCCCGAGGGTATGGCTCAGCACGGGGCACGCATCAAGCCGCTGTCGCGGACAGCGCGGCTCATGGGGAGGAGGCCGTAATGGGAGGCTTCACCCGCAAAGAGGCCTACGACCTGACACGGGACGCTCGCGCCGAGGAGATGAAGGAGCGCTTCTTTGGCGACTCCGAGCCGCCCGAGCTGCGGGTAATCAGAGAGATGGTGCTCGTTCAGAACATGGCCGACGCGCTCATCGCCATCGTGGGGACACCCTGGCGCGGCTGCGAGTACGAGGGCCGCCTGGAGTGCCCGCACTGTTCAGCCGCGATGACGAACGAGCCGGAAGACTACGGGCACTTCACCTGCTGCCCGTGGCTCACCGCCGCGCGGGCATTGGGTGTGGCGTGAGCACACCCGAGGTCGGCCAGGTCTGGCAGGACAGGGCATCCAAGGACCCGCAGGACCGCATCCGCATCGTGGCTGTGGTCGAGGATGGGCGCTTTCGGGTGCTCTACTCCGACAACATGACGGCCCTGCTCACCGAGGCCACGTTGAAGAGCTTCTACGCCCCGTTTGCCCCGTTCTGAAAAGGAGACCCATGAACACTCTGACCGTTATAGGGCGATTCAAGCGCCTGGACATCCGCGAGAAGCAGAGCAAGGCCGGCAAGGCCTACACCGACAGCAAGATCATCGTGGAGTCGCAAGAGCCCATCTACGACCCCGAGACGAAGACGTCTCACCAAGGCCCGGCGCTCATCCCGCTGAAGCCGTGGGGGAAGGTGCTGGACAAGGCAAAGACCATCGCCCCTGGCTCGCTCGTCGAGGTGCGGGGGGTGCTGAAGTCCAACCAATGGGAGGACAACATCTCGGCGGTTCCCATGGCCACGGACATCATGGTGCTCGAAGGCGCGAGCACAGCGTCCCGCGAGCCGGGTGAGGATGACGACCGGCTGGCCTTCTAGGTGATCCAGAGCTTCTGGGTCCCCGGCCCGCTGCCCAGCCTCAACGACCTGTTGCGCGCGAAGGGCAACATGGTCGGGGGCAAGGGGAAGCGCTGGAACGGGTACAACGCCATGAAGAAGACATGGGAGACCACCATTTGGGCCATCTGCAAACGGGACCGTATCCAGCCCATGCAGAGGGTCCGGGTGGTCTTCCAATGGCATGAGCGGACCATGCGGCGGGACCCGGACAACGTGGGGGCGGCCCGGAAGCTCATTCTGGACGCTCTGGTTTGCGCTGGGGTGCTCGTAAACGACGGGCCGAAGGAGATAGCCGGGTTCGCGGAAACGTTCGTCTACGGGGCTCCTGTTGCGGGGGTCCAGGTGACGCTGGAGGCGGTCAGCG
>DASPJU010000081.1:0-3566 GCA_035628475.1 Salinarimonas sp.
CTCGTCTCGTGAGGGGGAGAACCGGCGGGCGGGGGGAAGGGTTGCACGTCTTTCCTCTCCCCGCGTGCGGGGAGAGGGTCGAGGCCCTCCTTGCCGGGGGCCGAGGCGAGCGCGGCAGCCCGAAGGTGAGGGGGCGTCCGGGGACGGATCTCTACGCCGAGACACCCCCTCACCCCCGCTCACTCCGTTCGCTCGCCGCGCCTGCCGGTCCGCAGGCGCGGCCCTCTCCCCGCCCCGCGGGGAGAGGTGAGGGTTACAACCCCTCGAACAGCGCGCTGGAGATGTAGCGCTCGGCGAAGGAGCAGGCGAAGGTGACGATGCGCTTGCCGCGCATGTCGGGCCGGGCGCCGATCTCCAGCGCCGCCGCGACGTTGGCGCCCGTGGAGATGCCCCCGGGGATGCCCTCGAGGCGGGCCAGCGCCCGCGCGGTGTCGAAGGCGGTCTGGTTGCCCACCGTCACGACCTCGTCGATCACCGAGCGGTCGAGCACGTCGGGCACGAAGCCCGCGCCGATGCCCTGGATCTTGTGCGGCCCGGGCTGGCCGCCCGACAGGACGGGGGAGTCCTCGGGCTCCACGGCGACGATCCTCAAGCCGGGCCTGCGGGGCTTGAGCACCTGGCCGCAGCCCGTGATGGTGCCGCCCGTGCCCACGGCCGAGACGATCACGTCCACGCTGCCGGCGGTGTCGTTCCAGATCTCCTCCGCCGTGGTCAGGCGGTGGATCTCGGGGTTGGCCGGGTTCTGGAACTGCTGCGGGATGACGGACCCGGCGATCTCGCGGTTGAGCTCCTCGGCGCGGGCCACCGCGCCCTTCATGCCCATGGGACCCGGCGTCAGCACGAGCTCGGCGCCCAGGAAGGCGAGCATCTTGCGCCGCTCGAGCGACATGGTCTCGGGCATGACGAGGATGAGCCGGTAGCCGCGCTCGGCGGCCACGAAGGCGAGCGCGATGCCCGTGTTGCCGGAGGTGGGCTCGATGAGCGTGTCGCCCGGCTTGATGCGGCCGGCCGCCTCCATGGCCTCGATCATGTTGAGGCCGATGCGGTCCTTCACGCTCGCGATGGGGTTGAAGAACTCGAGCTTGAGCAGGATCTCGGCCTCGACGCCGCGCTCCCTGGGCAGCCGGTTGAGGCGCACCAGGGGCGTGTCGCCCACCGTCTGGGAGATCGCGTCGTAGACGCGGCCGCGTCCGGGGGTGCGGGCGGGCTCAGCCGCGATCGTGCGGGCGGGTTCGGCCATGGCGGTCTCCTGTCACTGGGAACGACGTGGCCTAGCACATTCCACAATCCCGGTCGACCGATGCCGCAATCTACATGCGGCGTCGTGAAATGCGCCGCGCTCCCCGGTCAGATGGCGAAGTCGAGCGCCGACGCCGTACCCCCGAACACGGCTCCCTGCTCGGCCCTCTGGCACAGCTCGTCGATCGTGATCGTGTCGAGCTTCGCCAGGAAGGCGTCGGAGGCGGCCTTCACGGCGGGGCCCACCACCTCGTCGACGAGGCGGCTGTCGGGCATGGGCGGGAGCCCGTCCTCGCCGGTCGCGGTCATGGCGGCCCGGACCACCTCGCCGGCGGTGATGCGCCGGCGCTCGCGGGCGAGCTCGTAGCCGCCGCGCGGCCCGCGCACGCCCTTCAGGATGCCCTGGCGCACCAGCGCCTGGAGCACCGTCTCGAGATGCCGGGGCGGCAGGCTGTGGCGCTCCGCGAGCGTCTTGGCGGCGACCGGCATGGGCCTGGCATGGAGCGCGATGTCGACGACCGCGGCGATCGCGAGCATGCTCCGGCGCGACAACAGGATCATCGGTAAGCCCCTTCCGCCATGATGAGGCCGTCAGGTCCCCGTGGACCCGAACCCGGCCGCGCCGCGCTCCGTGCCCGGAAGGTTGTCCACCTCCAGGAGCGCGACCTGCGCGACCGGCGCCACGACGAGCTGGGCGATCCGCATGCCCCGGGTGACCGTGAACGGCTCCTCCCCGAGATTGATCAGCAGAACGCCCACCTCGCCGCGATAGTCCGCGTCGATCGTGCCGGGCGCGTTGAGCACGGTGACCCCGTGCCGCAGAGCCAAGCCGGACCGCGGACGGACCTGCGCCTCGTAATGTGACGGGAGGTGGAGCACGAGGCCCGTTGGGACAAGGGCCCGCGCCGATTTTTCCAGAACGAGGGAGCGGTTTTCGGGCACGGCCGCGAGAAGATCGAGGCCTGCCGCCCCCGCCGTCACGTAATGCGGGAGCGGAAGATCGCCGGCATGCGGGAGGCGCAGGACCGGAACCTGGATCATCGCGGACCGGCCATCGCGGCGAGCCGCTCCACGAGCCGGCGCGCCACCTCGTCCTTCTCCAGAATCGGCCAGGTCTCGACGCCGCCGGCGCTCACGAGATGGACGCTGTTGCGCGCCCCGCCCATGACGCCGCCTTCCGGCGAGACGTCGTTGGCGACGATCAGGTCGCAGCCTTTGCGGGCGAGCTTCGCCTGGGCGTGCTCGATCACCCGCTCGGTCTCGGCCGCGAAGCCCACGACGAGGGGCGGGCGCCCGGGATGGTCCCGGGCGATGGTGGCGAGGATGTCGGGGTTCTCGGCGAGCGCCAGCGGGGCGGGGGCGGTCCCGTCCTTCTTGATCTTCTGCCCCGCCTCCCCGGCCGGGCGCCAGTCCGCGACCGCGGCGGCGAAGATCCCGATATCGGCGGGCAGCGCCGCCTCGACCGCCGCCATCATCTCGCGCGCCGTCTCGACATGGACGGCTTGGACGCCCGGCGGGTCGGGGATCGCCACGGGGCCCGATACCAGCGTCACCCGCGCCCCCGCCGCCGCCGCCGCGGCGGCGATAGCGTGGCCCTGGCGGCCCGACGAGCGGTTGGCGATGTAGCGCACGGGGTCGATGGGCTCGTGCGTCGGCCCCGAGGTCACCAGCACGTGCCGGCCCGCGAGCGGGCCGTCGGCGCGCGCCGCGCCCGGCAGCGGGATCGCCGTGTCGCCCTCGAGCAGCGTCCCGATCGCCGCCACGATGGCGAGCGGCTCGGCGAGGCGGCCGGGCCCGAACTCGCCGCAGGCCATGGCGCCGTCGTCCGGGCCCACGAAGGCGACCCCGTCGGCCTTGAGCCGGGCCACGTTGCGCTGCGTCGCCGGGTGCAGCCACATGCGCAGGTTCATGGCGGGCGCGACCAGCACCCGCTTGTCGGTGGCGAGCAGCGCCGTCGAGGCGAGGTCCGCCGCGCTGCCCCCCGCCATGCGGGCGAGCAGCTCGGCGGTCGCGGGCGCCACCACCAGGAGGTCGGCGTCCCGCGAGAGCTCGATATGGCCCATCTCGGCTTCGTCGGTGAGCGAGAACAGGTCGGAATAGACCTTGTCCCCCGACAGGCTCGCCACCGAGAGCGGGGTCACGAACTGCTCGCCCGAGCGGGTGAGGATGCAGCGCACCCGGGCGCCCCGCTCGCGCAGGCGCCGGATGAGGTCGAGCGCCTTGTAGGCCGCGATGCCCCCGCCGATGACGAGGAGGATACGCTTTCCTTCAAGCATCGGTGGGATCCGAGCCAGACACGCCTGGCAATTGATAGCGTACGCCAAGTG
>DASPJU010000082.1:0-3420 GCA_035628475.1 Salinarimonas sp.
GAATAGGAGTTGAGCATCGACACCACGACGGGCATGTCGGCGCCGCCGATGGGGATGATGAGCGTGACGCCGAGCGCGAAGGACACGAGCACGATGAGCCAGAAGGCGAAGGTGCTCTCGGTGCGCATGAAGATCGCGAGCAGGACCACGAGCGCCACGCCCAGCCCGATATTGAGGGCGTGGCGCTGGGGCAGGAGGATCGGCCGGCCCGACATGCGCCCGTCGAGCTTCAGGAAGGCGATGATCGAGCCCGTGAAGGTGATGGCGCCGATCGCGGCGCCCAAGCCCGCCTCGAACAGGCTCGCGCCCTTGATGGCGCCTGGCGCGCCGATGCCGAAGGCCTGGGGCGCGTAGAGCGCGGCGGCCGCCACCAGCACGGCCGAGAGGCCGACCAGGGCGTGGAAGAAGGCCACGAGCTGGGGCATCGCGGTCATCGCGACGGTGCGGGCGCGCCAGGCGCCGATGGCGCCGCCGATCCCAAGGCCCGCCAGCAGCAGGAGCCAGCCGATGGCGCGCCCGGGCGGATCGAAGAGCAGGGTCGTGACGATCGCCAGCCCCATGCCGACCATGCCGAACAGGTTGCCCTGGCGGGAGGTGGTCGGGTGCGAGAGGCCCCGCAGCGACAGGATGAACAGCACCCCGGAGACGAGGTAGAGGACGGCGGCAAGGTTGGCGGACATGCCTCAGACCCCCTGGAGGCTGGACGGGACGGCGGACGGGATGGCGGGCACGCGGGGCCCTGCGGCGCGCAGGATTCCGGCGGGCAGGGCGGCGCCCCCGTCGCCGGAGCGGCGCGAGCGCGGCCGGCCTACTCGTCCGTGACGGGGTGCGGACGCCATCTCAGCCCTTCTTCTTATACATCGCGAGCATGCGCTCGGTGACGAGGAAGCCGCCGAAGATGTTCACGCTCGCGAGGATGAGCGCGATGAAGCCGAAGATGCGGGCCGCCCAGGCGGCGCCGGTGTCGCCGGTCTCCTGCGGCGTCACGCCCACCGCGAGCACGGCGCCCACCACGATCACGGAGGAGATCGCGTTGGTGACCGACATGAGCGGGGTGTGCAGCGCCGGCGTCACCGACCAGACCACGTAATAGCCCACGAAGATCGCGAGCACGAAGATCGCGAGCTGGAACACGATGGGGTCGATCGCGCCGCCGGTGGCGGCCGAGACCGACGCCGCGACGGCGTCCGCGTAGGCCTGCGCCTGGTCGGCGGCGATGCGGGCGGCCTCGGCCTGGGCGCGGGCGGCGGCGACCGCCTGCTCGGGGGTGAGCGCGGTGGGCGCCGTGGTGATGGTCGGGGTGGCCATGGGATCCGCTCCGGTCAGGCGGCGGGCTTGAAGTTCGGATGCACCACCGCGCCGTCGCGGGTGAGCATGGTGGCGCGCACGAGCTCGTCCTCGGGGTTCACGGCGACGCGCTTCTCCCCCTTGTCGACGAGGGTCTCGACGAAGGCCAGCAGGTTCTTGGCGTAGAGGCCCGAGGCGGAGGCCGCGAGCCGGCCCGCCACGTTGAGGTGGCCCACGATCTTGACGGCCTGATGGACCACGGTCTCGCCGGGCTTCGCCAGCTCCACGTTGCCGCCGCGCTCCACCGCGAGGTCGATGATCACGGAGCCGGGCTTCATAGACTCGACCATGGCCCGGGTGATGAGCCGCGGGGCAGGCCGGCCGGGGATCAGGGCCGTGGTGATGACGATGTCCTGCTTGGCGACGTGGGCCGCCACGAGCTCGGCCTGCTTGGCCTGGTACTCCGCCGACATCGCCTTGGCATAGCCCGCCGCCGTCTCGGCCTGGCGGAACTCCTCGTCCTCGACCGCCACGAACTTGGCGCCGAGCGAGGCCACCTGCTCCTTGGCGGCGGGGCGCACGTCGGTGGCCGAGACCACGGCGCCCAGGCGCCGCGCGGTGGCGATGGCCTGGAGGCCCGCCACGCCCGCGCCCATCACGAAGACGCGCGCCGCCGGCACGGTGCCGGCCGCGGTCATCATCATCGGGAAGGCGCGGCCGTACTCGGCGGCGGCGTCGATCACGGCGCGGTAGCCCGCGAGGTTGGCCTGGCTCGAGAGCACGTCCATGACCTGCGCGCGGGTGATGCGGGGCATCAGCTCCATGGCGAAGGCCGTGACCCCCGCCCCCGCGAGATCGGCGAGCGCCGCCTCGTGGCCATACGGATCCATGATCGCGATGGAAAGGGCGCCGGGCTTGACGCCCTGCAGGGTCCTCGGGTCGGGCCGGCGCACGCCCAGCACGATGTCGGCGTCCTTGACCGCGTCGGCGGCGCTCTTGGCGAGGCTGGCGCCCGCCGCCTCGTAGTCGGCGTCCAGGATGCCGGATTTCAGGCCGGCCCCGGCCTGGACCGCCACCGTGGCGCCCAGCGCGACGAGCTTCTTCACGGTCTCGGGCGTGGCGGCGACCCGGGATTCGAGGGTGTCGGTTTCCGACGGGACGGCGATGCGCATGCCGGGGACCTCTTGCGGCGGGGCGGACGGACCTCGCCCCGCGAGGCCGGGCGAGGGACCGGCCGTAGCGGGTCAGTAGAGAACGAGCAGGACGAGCAGCAGCGCCAGCACCGCCGCAGGCGCGCGCCAGCCGATCGAGGGCGCCATGGCGCCGACCGCGCCGGAGACCATGCCGAGCAGCACGCCGACGATCGCCGTCATCCAGCCCTGCTTCACGCCGCCGATGGCCAGCGCCACGACGAAGCAGACCACCACGACCGTGCCGATCGTCGTGAAGTGCACGAAGCCGCCATAGGTCGTCTCGTGCGTGGTGGCGTCCATGTCCGGATGGTAGCTGCCCTGGGGGGTCGGATCGACGTGCGCCATCGCGGCCATGTCCTAAGGTCCTGGATGATGATCCCCGCCCTGTAGCGCATGCCGCGCCGCCCTGCAATCGGCTCCGCCCTCGGCGAAAGGAGGAGAGGCCCCGGAACTTTGCTGCAGCGTTCCCGGTTGAGCCCGGCGGTCGCCCGACCGCGATCCGACGCACCGCCCATGTCCTCCGCAGACCCTCCCGCGAGCCCGCTGGCCACCCCCGTCCCGCAGATCGAGGCGGCGGCCGAGCCCGTCCTGAAGGATCCGTCCGCGGAGGGGTTCTACGTCGAGGCCCTGCGCGAACTCGACTCGCTGGGCATTCCCTTCCTTCTCGCGGGCACCTACGCGCTCTCGGCCTATACGGGCATCACCCGCCCCACGAAGGACCTCGACATCTTCTGCAAGGCGGGCGACTACCCGCGCATCCTCTCGCACTTCAAGAGTCTCGGCTACGCGATCGAGGTCGAGGACGAGCGCTGGATCGGCAAGGTGTGGAAGGGCGGCAATTTCTTCGACGTGATCTACAACATCTCGACCGCCTCGATCCCCATCACCGACGAGTGGTTCAGGGAGGTCTATGAGGTCGAGGTGTACGGCACGACGGTGC
>DASPJU010000083.1:0-14860 GCA_035628475.1 Salinarimonas sp.
AGCGCGCGCTCCAGCTCGTCGCCCTGATCACGGTGCTGGCGCTCGCGCCGTCCGCGCTGGTGATGGTCACGGCCTTCACCCGCATCGTCGTGGTGCTCTCGCTCCTGCGCTCGGCGCTCGGCACCCAGACGGCCCCGCCCAACGCCGTCATGGTGAGCCTCGCGCTGTTCCTCACCGCCTTCGTGATGGCGCCGACCTTCCGCGAGTCCTACCGCGTCGCCGTCGAGCCGCTGCTCGCGGGTCAGATCCAGCCGCAGGAAGCCTTCGATCGGGGAATCGAGCCGTTCCGGCGCTTCATGCTGCGGCACGTGCGCGAGAAGGACCTGATGCTCTTCGTCAACCTCGCCCAGGAGGACCGCCCGGCGCGTCCCGAGGCGATCGGCCTGCACATCCTCGTGCCCGCCTTCATGATCTCGGAACTGAGACGGGCCTTCGAGATCGGCTTCCTGCTCTTCGTGCCCTTCCTGATCATCGACCTCGTGGTGGCCTCGATCCTCATGTCGATCGGCATGATGATGCTGCCGCCCGTGACCGTGGCGCTGCCCTTCAAGCTGATCTTCTTCGTGCTGGTGGACGGCTGGAACCTGGTGGCGGGGTCGCTGGTGCAGAGCTACGGGGGATGACGCGCGGCCGTCAGGCCGCGTCGACCAGGTCGATCCTGAGCCGCTTGCCGACCGCACGGGCAGCTCTGGCGATGGTCGTCAGGTGAACGTCGGGATTGCTCGGGTCGAGAAGCCGGTCGGGCTGGGAGCGGCTGGTGCCCATGCGATCCGCCACGGCCCTCCTGGTGACGCCCTGCGCTCGCGTGGTCTCCGTGAGCTGCCAAGCGATGACCCGCTTGATCGCAGCCGCCTCGACCTCCTCCAGAAGCCCCTCCTCCTCAAGGAAGCTGTCGATGGTGGAGCCGCTATGGTCGATCTCGGCCCTTGTCACGACGATCCTCGCTCATGCTTGCGCTTGCAGTCCCGCGCACGATCGAGTTCGGCCTGCGGAGCGGCCTGGTATTTCTTGACGAAGGCATGCAGAAGAACCATTCGCCGCCGCTGGTCGATGTAGAACAGAACGCGCGCGATACGGTTCGCGGTCCGGTCGGTTCGCACCTCGTGACGACCGTCGCCCAGTGGGCTGCACACCGGCATGCCGGCAGGCCACCCGAAATCGACGAGCTTGACGTCCTCCCCAATCCCTCGCCGGCCCGCCCGATCGAGGGCCTTGAGCCAGTCCCGGACTGGCTCCCTGCCGCCTTCCGTGCGGTAGAAAATGGCAGGCACCCGCTTGAGCGGCCTCGCCCGACCGCTCTCGCCGAGCGGTGCACGGAATGGCCCTGAGCCCGGCGGCTCCCTCATGCCGAGATGTGCCGCGCGCGGTGCATCGGCGCAGTCGACTCCTCACCCGGCATGAGGTGAACCGACGCCCGCACCTGTGGATCAGCCCGCCCTTTCCAGCATCCTGGCCACTTTCTCGGCCAACCCGGCGGCCGTGAAGGGCTTGGTGATGAGCTCCACGTCCTCGTCCAGGCGGCCGTGGTGGACGATGGCGTTGCGGGTGTAGCCCGTCGTGAAGAGCACCTTCAGGTCCGGGCGCCGGCGAAGGGCCTCGTCGGCGACCTTGCGGCCGTTCATGGGGCCGGCCAGCACCACGTCCGTGAACAGGAGCGACACGTCCGGGTGCGCGTCGAGCAGCCTGAGGCCGCTCGGGCCGTCGCCGGCGGCGAGCACCCGGTAGCCCGCCTCCTCAAGCGCGGCGACCGTGAAGTCGCGCACCATGACCTCGTCCTCGACCACGAGGATCGTCTCCCCCAGGCCCTCCGCGACGGCGGGAGCGAAGGCCGGCTCCTCGGGCGCCTCCTCGGCCGCGCCGGCGCGCAGGCGCGGGAAGTAGAGCTTCACCGTCGTGCCCTCGCCGACCTCCGAGTAGATCGCCGCGTGCCCGCCCGACTGGCGCAGGAAGCCGTAGACCTGCGACAGCCCCAGACCCGTGCCCTTGCCGACGGGCTTCGTGGTGAAGAAGGGCTCGAACACCCGATCGCGGATCTCGGAGGGCATGCCCGCCCCCGTGTCGCAGACCGCGACCATGACATATTGCCCCGCCTTGACGTCGCCCCGCGCCACCGCCGGATAGCCCTCGTCGAGGCGGGTGTTCGCGGTCTCGATGGTGAGCTTGCCGCCATCCGGCATGGCATCGCGGGCATTGACGCACAGGTTGAGGATCGCGTTCTCGACCCCGTTGAGGTCGGCCTCCGTGCGCCAGAGGCCCGCGGCCGTCACCGTCTCGATCGCGATGGTCTCGCCCAGCGTTCGGCGGATGAGGTCCGACATGCCCCCCACGACCCGGCCGAGATCGAGGGGCTGCGGCTGGAGGGGAGACTGGCGCGAGAAGGCGAGCAGCCGGTGGGTGAGGGTCGCGGCGCGCTGCGCGCCCTCCAGCGCGTTCTCGATGTTGCGCAGGAGGCGCGGGTCGCCCCCGTGGAGGCGCCGGCGCGCCATGTCGAGATGGCCGGTCACCACGGTGAGCAGGTTGTTGAAGTCGTGCGCGACGCCACCCGTGAGCTGGCCCACAACCTCCATCTTCTGCGACTGGCGCAGCTGCTCCTCGGTCCGGAGCAGCTGCTCGGCCGCCTCGCGCTCGGCCGTGATGTCGCGGGCGATGGCGTGGATGAAGCCCGCCTCCGGGACCGCCGTCCAGGAGAGCCAGCGATAGGTGCCGTCGCGGCGCCGGTAGCGGTTCTCGAAGCGCAGGGTGGTGAGGCCCTCGGCCAGCCGCCCGGCCTCGGCGAGCGTGCCCGCCACGTCGTCGGGATGGACGAGATCGATGAAGCGGGCGCCCACCATCTCCTCGTCGGTCCAGCCGAGCGTCACGCCCCAGGCGGGGTTGACCGCGACGATCTGGGCATCGAAGCGGGCCACGAGCATGAGGTCGGTGGACAGGCGCCAGATCCGGTCGCGCTCGGCGACCGCCGCGGCCACGCGGTCGGCGAGCGTGGCGTTGATGTCGCGCAGCGCGTTCTGCGCCACCTTGAGGTCGTGCACGTCTGTGCAGGTGCCGTACCAGCGCGCAATCGCGCCGGAGGCGTCGCGCACGCACTGCGCACGCCCGATCACCCAGCGGTACTGCCCGGAGCGGTGCCGCAGGCGGTACTCGATGTGGTAGGGCTCGCCCGTCTCGAGGCAGCGGCGCCAGATCGCCCAGGCGCGGTCCTGGTCGTCTGGGTGGAACATGCCGTTCCACGACTCGCCGTCCGTGGAGCCGGCCGGCACGCCGGTATAGTCGTACCAGCGGGCATTGTAGTAGTCGTGGAAGCCGTCCGGACGGGTCGACCAGATCATCTGGTCGATCGAATCCGCGATCGTCTGGAACTTGACCTCGCTCTGCCGCAGCGCCTCCTCGGCCGCCTTGCGCTCCGTGACGTCGCGCACGACCGTGCCGAGCCGGGGCCGGCCCTCCGTTCCTTCGCCCTCGATCCGGAAGAGGTCCTGGATCGCGGGGAAGGCGCGGCCGCTCGGGTCATGGCGCAGGGCGATCTCGCCCGACCAGCTCCCCGTCCGCGCCACGGCGGGCAGGGCCTCGGCCTCGAAGCGGGCGCGATCGTCCGGGTGGACGAAGTCGAGGAAGGGGCGCCCGCGCGCCGCCTCGATGCCCGCCAGCCCCAGGAGCCGGGCGCCCGCCTCGTTGAGCGTGGCGATGCCGGCATCCGCGTCGAGGACCGCGACGAGATCCGCTGAGTTCGCCACCAGCGCCGCGAGCTCCCGGTGGCGCGCCTCGGCACGGTCGCGCTCGGCCTCGCGCTCCCGCAGGGCCGTTGAGGCCTCGGCGAGGGCCTGCCCGACCGCGTTGGCCTCCCGCAGCCCGGTGCGGATCGGCGCGATCCGCTCGCCCCGCCCGAGCCGCTGGGCCGCTCCCGCGAGCGTGCCGACGGGGGTGGCGATCCCGCGGGCGAACCAGGCCGCGAGCGCGCTCGACAAAGCCAGCACGAGGGTCGTCGCGCCGGCGAGCACCCAGGTGAGCCGGCGCAGGGGCGCCTCGATCACCTGCATCGGCACCCCCACCGCCACCCGCCAGCCCGAGACGGGGGAGCGCGCATAGGCGCCCAGCACCGGCGTGCCCTCGAGCGTCGTGCCGATCTAGGTGCCGCCGCTCTCGCGCGTCCGCTCGCGCAGGTCGGCGGTCGCCTCGCTGCCCACCAGGCGCTCGTGCCCGCGCGAGCGCGCGACGACGCGGTCGTTACGGTCGACGATCGCCACCGTCCAGTCCGGCGGCGCCACCGCGGCGAGCACCTCGGCGAGGCGGACGGGTTCGAGGGCGATGTTGAGGGAGTAGGCGACCTCGCCGGCGCGCCGCACGGGCGCCGCCACGAGGACGAGGAGCCGCTTGGTGGCGGCGCCGGAATAGATGTCGGACACGCTCGTCCGGCCGGTCTCGAACACGGCCCTGTCGGTCGCCAGCAGCACCGGATCGGTGCTCGTCGGTAGGGGCGATCCGAAGGGCAGCGCCGTGTTGACGATCTGACGCCCGATCCGGTCGCGCATCGCCACGAAGGTGCCCCGGGTGCGCAGCAAAGCTCGGGCCTGGGCGTCGAAGGCGGCGAGGTCGCCGCCCTCCTGCAGCGCCGGCGAGGTGGCGAGCGCCTCGAGCGCCGCCATGAGGCCCACGAGCTCCCGGTCGATCGCCGCGGAGGCGCGGTTCGCGAGAACGCGCGCGTCCTCCTGCTGGTCGACCCGCTCCGCGGCGGCGTACCGGACGAGCAGCACCGCCGCGAAGGAAGCGGCGGGCACGAGGACGGCGAGGACGAGGAGCAGCAGCCGCGCCCGGATCGACAGGGGGCGTCCGCGTATGGCCGACGAGGGATGCAAGGCTGACTCGGATGTTCTTGTTCTGGCGGCCCCCGCGGGGTTCCTAGACGAGGCCGCGCCGGTCGTCCACCGCGCAGGGCTTGTCCGCTGCCAAGACCGGGCGGATCACGCCCGTCGCCGGAGGGAAGGCCAGGGAGCGCCTGCCCGGGTCGCTCACCCGCTGCGCGCGGGGGCCGGGGCGGCGCCCTGGGCCGCGGGCTTGCGCTCCGGCTCGGGCGTGGCGCGCGGGCGCTCAGCCGCCGCGGCGTCCGGGTAGCGGCGGCGGTACTCGGCGAGGAAGTCGGCGAGCGTATCGGCGCTCGTGACGCGGCGGGCGATGTCGCGGAAGGCGGCCGTGGAGGCGGCGCCCGGCCGGGCGAGGACCGCGAAGGAGCGCCCATCCTCGGAATCGGCCATCTTGGCCGCGAACTTGGCCCGCAGCCGGTCGAGCGCGATGAGATCGTCGCCGAGCGCGTAGGCGATGGCCGCGCGCAGAACGTCGGTGCGGTCGCGGTCCGACAGGGAAGCGGAGCCCTGCCAGCGGGTGCCCACGATGGTCTCGTGCGCCTCCCCGGCCTCGCGCCAGCGTCGCCCGGTCCACAGGATGTCGGCGCGCAGCCGGTCGACCTCCGGACCGCTCTCGTCGGCCAGAACCTCCAGGGCGAGGTCGGTCCGCGACAGGTCGGACAGGGCGCGGGCCTCGAGGAGCTGGCGGGCGCGGCGCACGGAGCGCGGCAGCTCCGGCAGGCGCGTGGACTGCAGGGCGGCCAACGCCTCCGCGGGCTTGGCGTCCATGAGGCGGATCGTGGCGAGCCGCGCCGCCACCGTGGCCCGCGCGGCGCCGGTCAGGCGGTTGTCGACCTGGTGCCGGAGCAGGTCGCCTGCCTGGTCGAGGAGATCGAGCTCGACGAGGCGGTCGGCGAGCCGGCGCACGATCTCGTCGCCGCGCCGGCCGATGGGGAGGAAGTCCTTGAAGTCGAAGAACAGGCCGAGCGCCTCGATCCGCGACAGGCTCTCGCCGCGCCCGGACAGGAACAGCTCGTCGAAGAGGCGGGCCGTCTCCTCGTGCAGGGCACGGGTGATCTCGTGGTCGGGGAAGATCACGTTGGCCTGGCGCGCCGCCGTGAAGGCCTCGCGCCAGCGCCCGGCTTCCGCGTAGAGCCGCCCCAGCCGTCCCAGCGCCGCGATCTCGATCCCGTCGCCCCGCCAGGCGACGGAGAGCGTCTCGAGGCGGGCGGCGGCCTCGCCGGGGTCCATCAGCCCCTCGCGCAGGGCGAGCTCGATCCAGCGCAGGGTGGCCTCCGCGGCCACGGGGCGCTCGCCCGTCTCGGCGATGCGGCGATAGGTCGAGACCGCGACCTCGGTCCGCCCGAGCGCCTCGTCGAGGCGCGCCCGCAGGAGGTCGGGACCGTCCCGGGGAATGGAGCCCGGGTCGAGCTGGCGCGCGGCGCGCAGCTCGCCCTCTGCGAAGCCCATGTCCTTCATCTCGACGGCGGCCCGAACCGCATTGAGGCGAATGGCGGCCTGGAGGTCGTCGGGATAGGCGTCGATCACCGGGCCTGCGCGGCGGAAATGGGTGAGCGCCGCCTGCCATCGCTCCGCCCTCCCGTCGACGAGGCTGCGCCACAGGAGCGCTTCCGGATCGTCGGCGAGGTCGGGGCGCTCGAGCGCCCGCCGCGCCTCGGCGCCGCGATGGGCGAGCGCCGAGGCCGCGCCTTGGAGGATGCCGTAGGCGCGGGTCGCGGGCGCCTGGTGATCGTCCACGCCGGCATAAGCGAGCGCGCCCAGTGCCTCGTGGGCGAGGCCGTTGGCCAGCATGAAGCGCACGAGGTCGAGGCGCAGGGCCGTGCGCTCCGTGCGGGAGCTGCGGGCCAGGGCGTCCATGCGGGCGCGGAGCTCCTGGCGAACGGTGCCCGAGCGGTCCGCGGCCCAGCGCGCACGGTCGATCACGAGATCGGCCGGCTGGCCGGTCCCGTCCTCGCCTCGAGCCTCGGCGCCGGGCAGGGTCAGGGCGAGGCCGGCGCCCCGCGACACCGTGATCCCGTCGATGTCGGAGCGGACCGCGAGGTCGTCGGCGAGCGCGCGTACCGCGAACCCGTGTGCGGTGGGCAGGAGCTCGGCCTCGACGAAGCGCTGTGGCTTGGCGGTGCCCCTGGCGGGCGCGAAGACCGTCGCGACGGCGATGCGCTCGGGACCGCCCTCCAGCCAGTGCACGCCCGAGGCGTCGCGAGCCGGGACGATCAGGACCGTGCGACCGTTCGCGTCGATGGAGCGCTGCGCCGGCACGGGCTCGGCGGGGGCGATCGGGTCGCCGCCGACGGTGAGGGTCCAGGCGTCGCCCTGGGGGGACAGGCGCACCATGGCGGGGCCGGCGAGCGGCACGCGCATCACCGCGAACGAGCCCTCGCGCGCGACCTCCGGGGGGCCGACCAGGCGTTCGGCCCCGGGGGGCAGGCGCGGGGGCGCCACGGCCTCGAGCGTATGAAAGACCGCGACCAAGGTGCCCGCGCGCTCGAAGGCGGCCGCGGCCGTGCGGGCCCGGAAGGGAAGCGTGAGCGTGAGCCCCTCCGCCGTGAGGCTCGCCGCGGCGCGGTGGGGCTCCGCCGACGGGCGCGGCGGCTCCGGGGAGCGGGCGGTCTCTGGGGGCCGGGCCGGCTCCGCCGGGGGCTTCGAGGCGGGCTCGCGGGCGGCGGCCGGCGAGAAGGGCGGCGGCGCCGGGCGGGGCGGAGACGCGGGAGCGGCAGCCGGCTCCGCCTTGGGCGGGGGCACGGATCGCTCGATATCGACCACGAAGGTCTCGTCCTCGCGAAAGCCCCGGGCGACGCGGCCCGGCTCGAGCCTGAGCTGAACGTGCAGGCCGCCCGCGACGGTCTCGCTGGTCAGCGCCCGCACCTGGCCGGCGAGGCGCGCGCGCGCCTCGGGAGCGTCCAGGGTCAGCGCCCCCTCGAAGCGCAGGTCCACGATGTCGCCGGACGCCTTGTAGTCGACGGGAACGAGGCCCGGCGGCTCGAAGACCACGCGGGTGAGGGTCGGCAGCACCGCGACATGCATCGCCAGCGGCTTGGCGGCTTCCGTCTTGCGGCGGGTATCCTCCGTCCGGGCGCGCGCCTCCGCCTCGCGGGCGCGGCGCACGAGCTCGGCCACGACATCGGGGGGCAGGGACGGCGGCAGGCCTGTCCAGCTCTCGGGGAGGAGGTCGACGAAGACGCGCTCGCCCGCGTCCAGCACGTTGACGCGGTAGGGTGCGGTGAGCGCGACGCGGAAACCGGTGCCGTCCGGATCCTGGCGGACGCTGGCGAGATAGGCCGGCATCTCGGCCGCGAGGCGCTCGCTGCGAATGGCGGAGACCTCGCCGAAGCTCACGACCAGGATCCCGTTCGAGACCCGCGCCGTCACCTTCACGGGGCGCTCGAAGACGAGCTCGATCCGCCCGAAGCGGTTCAACTCCTGGCCGCGGACCGCAACGGGCCCGGCCTGGGAGCTGACGATGCCGACGATCGTGAAGAGCGCCGCGAAGGCGAGCACGAGCGCGAGGCGCGATAGCCCCGCCCTCACAGCCGCTCCGAGCCGGCGGCCGACCGCCCCTGGCAACGCCCTACGCAACGCCGACGCTCCCCCGCCGCCGGCGGCGCGCCGACGGTGCGAAGCGACAGCTTTAGGCGGACGCGGTGAATGGGCGCTTAATCGGGGGCCCGCCGTCAGGCCCGCCCGCCCGCGACGACCCGCAGGCCGATGCCGTCGATCATGGCGGCGCGTCGGCGCTCGAGATCCGCGATCTCGGCCTGCGTCGCCTCGACCGTGCTGCCGCTCGAGCCCGCGAGCGCGATGCCGCCCAGGAGCGCCGTGAGGCCGAGCACGAAGGCCCCCGGCGCGCGGCCGAGGACGCCGGTCACCACCAGGACGAGCAGGATACCCCCGCCCCATCCGGCGAGGCGCCCGGCGAGCACGAGCTTGCGCGAGCGCTCGGCCGCGTCGGCGAGCTCCTCGATGCGCGCCTCGATCTCGGCGATGGTCGAGCGCGGGTCAGGGGCCTCCTCGACGGTCACGGGGCGCGCTCCTGGCAGACGTCGACCCAAGTTCCGCCTGTGATCGCGGCCAGGCGCTCGGGCGGGATCCGCAGCGACGCGTTGACGGCGCCCGCCGCCGGCACGACCTCGTCATAGGCTCTGAGCGAGAGGTCGCAATAGACCGGCAGCGGCGTCGCGAGGCCGAAGGGGCACACCCCGCCCACGGGATGGCCGGTGAGCGCCTGCACCTCGTCGGGGCTCGGCATTGACGCCTTTCCGCCGAATGCCGCCTTGACCTTGCGATTGTCGAGGCGGGTGTCGCCGGCCGCCACGACGAGGAAAACCCGCTCGCCCACCCGCAGGGACAGGGTCTTGGCGATCCGGCCTGGCTCGACGCCGTGCGCCGCCGCGGCCTCGGCCACCGTCGCGGTCGAGGTCGGGAGCTCGATCACCGCGAGATCGGGCGCGCGCTCGGCCAGGAAGGCGCGGACGGAGGCGAGGCTCATGCGGGGCTCCGGCGGACGGGACGGCGCCCTTCATCTCAAAACCCGGCGCTTTCGGGAAGGGCCCCGCACCCCTACCCTTGCAGCGATTCGTCGGGGGTGCGGCTGATGACGGGCGGAATCGGACTGTTCTTCGACGAGCGCCAGCTCCTGCACCGGCCGACCCAGTTCATGGTGCACGGACGCCTCGTCGCCCCGGTGGAAAATCCCGACCGGGCGCTCACCCTTCTCGCCGCCCTGGAGCGGCTGGGGCTCGCGCGCGAGACGGTCGGCGACGCGGGCCTCGACCCCATTCTCGCGGTCCACGCCGACCATTACGTCGCGTTCCTTCAGGCGGCGCACGCGGAATTCCAGGCCCTGCGGGATGCGGGCCCGGAGGTGCTGCCCAGCATCCATCCCCACGTTTCTGCCTCGGCCGATCTCGGCCCCCGCGGGCGCCCGCGCCCCTCGGGGATCGTGGGGCGGGCTGGCTGGTACATGGGGGATCTGTCCTCCGGCATGACGGCCGACACCTTCGCGGCGGCCTACGCCTCGGCCCAGAGCGCGATCCACGCCGCGCGGGCGGTGCGGGACGGGGCGCGCTTGGCTGTGGCGCTGTGCCGCCCGCCGGGGCACCACGCCTATATCGACCGCGCCTCGGGCTTCTGCTTCCTCAACAACAGCGCGGTGGCGGCCGCGACCCTGCGCGAGCGCTTCGACCGCGTGGCGGTGCTCGACTTCGACACCCACCACGGCGACGGGACGCAGGCGATCTTCTACCGGCGCGCGGACGTGCTCACGGCCTCGGTCCACACGGATCCGAGCGCCTACTACCCCCATTTCATCGGCTATGCCGACGAGCGCGGAGCCGGCGAGGGCGAGGGCTTCAACCTCAACGTCCCCCTCCCCGAGGGTTCGGGCGACGAGGCCTTCCTGGCTGGGGTGGAAACGATCGCGGGGGCGGCGCGCGCCTTCGGGGCGCAGGCCCTGGTGATCGCGGCCGGGTGGGACGCGCACCGCGACGACCCGCTCTCGCGGCTCGCCGTGACCTCGGCGGCCTATCCCCGGATCGGCGCCGTGATCGGGCGCCTGGGGCTTCCCTGCGTCGTGGTGCAGGAGGGCGGCTACTCGCTCGCCGCCGTCGTGGAGGCGGCGCCGCTCTTCGTGGCGGCGCTCGCCGAGAGCCTGGCGTGACCGGGTCTCACTCGCAGACGCGGATGCGCCGGACAAAGACGTTGCCATATCCGTCGTAGGCCCGCCTGCGGACCACGTAGCAGGTGGGCGCCGCGAAGCCGGCCATGCCGATGCCGAAGCCGAGGGGGGCGTAGCCGTAACCGTGAAGAGGGCGGTAGGGGCGATGGCCGACGGCCCAGGGCGGCGTGCAGACGCGCGGGTCGCAGCCGTGCCAGTGCTTCACCTTGTAGCCCGGATGATAGGGGCCAGCCGAGGCGGGCGCGGCCGAAACGGCGCCGAAGGTGATGGCCGCGGCCGCGGCGAGGACGAGATGACGGGTCATGATGGGTCTCCGTGGATGGTCCGCTGCCCTGATCGCGGTGGGCCGCGATCAGGCTCGACGGTGCCCTCGCGGACGGCCCGCGACGGTGCGGGGCCGCACGGTGGCCGGAGCCGGGGGACCGCTCGACGTGCCGCCCCGCACGCGCCGTCAGCGCCGGCAGGGGGCGACGCGCCACAGCCCGTCGGGCGGCAGGGCCGTGTCCCGGCCGGTGCGCAGCGAGAAGGCGCGCTGCGCCGCCCACAGGCCTTCCGGATAGGCGAAGGCGACGGGCTCGCGCCAGGGATCGACGGTGCGCAGGTCCGGGCCGAGGAAGATCACCCGGTTCTCGCCGTCGATCGCGTCCGCGCTCTCGGGCGATAGCGGGCGCATGACGGGAGGCAGGCCGCCGGGGCGGCGCTCCAGGCGAAAGCGTGGCCGGCGGCGCTCGCCCGCGATCGCCAGGGTCAGGACGGGCCGCGCGGGCCCGCCCGAAACGCTCATCGCGAAGGCCTCGGGCGTGGCGACGAGCCGGAAGGTGGCGTCCGCGAGACGGCAGGAGGCGGCCTGCGCGTCGGTCACCGCCAGGAGACCGGCGAGCGCCAGGACCGAGGCCCTCATCGCCCGTCCCCAGGCTCGGCGCAGGCGGAGATCCGCCAGATCCCGTCGGGAGCCAAGGGACGCTCGCGGCCTGCGGCGCGGTCGCGGTCCGCGAGCGCTTCCTGGAGCCCGACGAGCAACAGGAAGGCGGGCGGGCGGCGCCCGGGCTCCTCGAATGCCTGGGGAACGTTCAGGTCGCGCAAGGACGCGTCGAGCAGGACCGCGCGGACTGTGATCGGCTCGCCGGCCGCGTCCTCCTCCACGAGCGCCGTAAAGCCGCTGCCGCTTTGGGAGACCGTGCCGAAGGCGATGCGCTCGCCGCCGCGCGCCAGGGTCCAGCGCGAGCCTGCGTCCTCGTCCCGCACCGCGAGGCCGACTCCCGCCGGTCCGGAGACTGGCACGAAGCTCGCGAACGGCAGCGGGCACGCGGGTGGGGCCGCGAGCGCCGGAACGGCCGACAGGGCGAGGGCGAGAGCTGAGCGCGCGATCATCGGGCGATCATGCCCCGCCCGCGCCCAGTCTCACGTGCGCGCGGGCACGACCCGGGCCGCCCGAGGGCCTAATCCCAACGGGCCGCCGCCGAAGGGCGGCAGGGTCGCCGATCGGGGCCGCGGCGGCACGTCCAGCCGGCGGAGCGGCTCGCTCCGCCGCGGCCCGCGACCCTGCGTCAGGACTTCAGGTGCTGCGCGAGATACTTGTTCATCTCGAACATCGTCACCTTGTCCTTGCCGAAGATGGGCTTCAGCTTGGCGTCGGCGATGATCTCGCGGGCGTTCTCGGGGTTCTGGAGCTTGTTGCTCTTGATGTAGGCCCAGATCTTGCTCACGACCTCGCCGCGCGGCAGCGGGCCGGCGCCGACGACGGCGGCGAGCTCCTTGGACGGGGTCAGCGGCTGCTGCAGGGCGTTCGGCTTCTTCGCCCCGCCCTCGGCCTTGGCACCCGACTTGGCGCCGCCTTCCTTGGTCGACTTCGTGGCCATATCCTCGCCTCCTGAACAGTTGAGCAGTGCGCTATCATAGCGACTCCTCCAACTAGCACCCAGCTTGGGCGTTCCCACAAGAGCGCGATGGGCACTATCCCCAAGCGAGGCGACCAAAACCGGCCTTCGGGCGAACGAAATCGGCGCGGAGCGGTTCTTGCCGGGTCCCCTCAGCCCCAGGAGGCCGCCATGAAGCTCCCTCTCGCCGCCGCCCTCGCCCTCGCAGCCTTTGTCCTCATGCCCGCGCCGTCCCAGGCCGCCACCGACGCCGCCGGCGTCGAGCCGCCCGCCGCGTGGGCGCAGGGCCGCTGCGCGGTCCGCCGCGAGCGGATCGTGCGGCCCAACGGCCGCGTGGTCGTGCGCACGGTGCGCAATTGCCGCCCGGCCCGGGTCGAGCGCTGCCGCGTCGAGCGCCAGCGCGTGGTGCGCCCCAACGGCCGCGTCGTGGTGCGCACCGTCCGCACCTGCCGCTGAACGGACTCGCGCGCCGCGCTCAACCCGCGGCGCGCACCGCTTTGAGCCGCATGCGGTCGTTCGGCAGCGCCGGCATCCGCCCTAGATCGATGCCGAGATCCTGATCGGGCACCTCGTAGGTCATCTCGCGCGCGAGGAGGCGCACCAGCGTCTTGAGCTGCTCGACGAGGAGCCATTCCCCGGGGCAGCGATGGGTGTCGGCATGGTCGCCGCCGCCCTGCGGGATCATGTCGTAGGACCCGATGGCCCGATTACGGAAGCGCTCCGGGCGGAAGGCGTCGGGCTCGTCCCAGACGCGCGGGTCGCGGTTCGTGCCATAGAGGTCGATGAGCGCCCAGTCGCCTTCCCGGAACGCGTGGTCGCGCCATGTGAACGGCGTGATCACCCGCCCGCCGATCATGGGGATGAAGGGGTAGAAACGGCGCACCTCCTGGACGAAGGGCTCGAGATCCTCGTCGGACCCCGCCAGGCGCTCGCGCCAGCCCGGATTCCCGTGCAGGGCATGGGCCGCGAAGGCCGCGAACCGGGCGTTCGCCACGGTCGGGCGCAGCACGTTGATGAGCTCGACCGCCGCAATGCGCACGGAGAGCGGCGCGCCGTC
This sequence comes from Salinarimonas sp., assembly GCA_035628475.1. GTDB lineage: Bacteria > Pseudomonadota > Alphaproteobacteria > Rhizobiales > Beijerinckiaceae > Salinarimonas_A. The sequence continues at coordinate 13,465 of DASPJU010000083.1, forward strand.
GCGGTCGCGGTGATGGGCCACCACGTGGGCCGGGCTGCCCTCCGGCACCTCGACCGACCCCGCCCGAATCCCCGCGATCACGCCGCGCATCCACCGCTCCGTGCGGAAGCGGGCCGCGTGGCCGCGCCAGTTGCGCGGGCCCACCGAGCCCGTCCCCTCCACCATCGCCTTGAACTCGCCGGCGCGTTGCCGGACCTCTTCGGTCGGCAGCGCCAAGCCGGCCCATTCGCAGATCGCGCCGCAGAGCGGCTCGTGGGCGGCGTCGAACAGGGCGGTCTCTGCCTCGCGCTCCCATGCCGCGACCGCAGCCCGCCAGTGCCGCGCCGTGAGCTCCGCGATGTCGCCGAGCCGGTCGGGCCCCATGATCTTGAGGAACATCGCCTTGCGATGCCTGTGGTCCTCGCGGTCGAGGGTCATGACGCTGCCGACGTCCTGGATGAGGGTGAGCGTGGTGATCGGCATGCCTCCGCGCCGGGTGAAGCGGTCGCGCCGGTAGAACTGCGAGGCCGCCTCGGCGCCGGACATGCACACCGCGCGCTGCAGCATCAGGCGGGTCTCGAAGATGTCGGCGCCCAGGCGCCGGCACCGCTCAGGGATGAAGGCGTAACCCTCCCGCAGAAGCGCGAGCGTGCTGTCGGGGCTGGGATCCTTGGGGATCGGCATGGGTGGGACCGGACTCATCGGTGGGCGGGACCGGGGAAAAGCCGCGGGGAGCCGCACGGTTGCCTGGCGTGACGCTTTGACAGGCGGCTGATTGCCGCCGGGTTGGGCAGCGGGCCAACTCCGCTCCTTCTGGCAGGGAGGATTCGCTGGCCTGCCCCTTGCAACCCGTCGCGTTCCCAGGAGACCCGACAATGACGAGCCAGGTGATCGCCCGCGGCCCCGACGATTGCGAGACCTTCCGCATCAAGGCGGCCGACACCAACCGCATGACCCTGCTCGCCGACCCCGTCCGCGACGGCGTGCCGTTCACCGCCCTCGTCGAGATCTTCGACGAGGGCGGGCGCACGCCGCCCAACACGCACGCGCAAGCCTACGAGATGTTCTACGTGCTCGCCGGCGAGGGCGTCGCGACCTGCGGGGACGTGAGCCGGCCCCTGCGCCGGGGAGACATGGTTCTCGTGCCCCCGGGCCACGAGCACGTGATCGAGAACACGGGCCCGGGCCGCCTCTACTGCCTCACGATCATGGTGCCCGACGAGGGCTTCGCGGATCTCATCCGCTCCGGCCTGCCCCAGGCCCTCGACGCGGTCGACCGCGCCGCGCTGGCGGGCGCCCCCGCCCGACATGGTCCGGCTCTTGCCTGACGGCGGCACAGCGTCCCGCCAGAGGGCGTGCCGTCAGACACCGACCCTTCAGAGAGACCAGGAGCAACCCATGCGCCGCAACTTCCTCC
>DASPJU010000084.1:0-3934 GCA_035628475.1 Salinarimonas sp.
CGGCGCTTTCCGTTCGCGGGCGTGCCGACCTTCCTCTCCGCGCCCTATCGGGACGACGGGTTCGAGGGACTCGACGTCGCGCTTCTCGGCGTGCCCATGGATCTGGGCGTCACCAACCGTTCCGGCTCGCGCTTCGGCCCCCGCGCCGTGCGGACGATCGAGCGCATCGGGCCCTATGATCACGTGCTCAAATGCGTGCCCCTCGCCGAGGCGAGCGTCGCGGACGTGGGCGACGTGCCCTTCCGCAGCCGCTACTCGCTGTCCGACAGCCACGCGGACATCGAGGCCCATGCCCGGGCCATCGTCGAGGCGGGCGCGCGCCCGCTCTCGGTGGGCGGCGACCACTCGATCAGCCTGCCGCTCCTCAAGGCGGTGGGAGCGGACCGGCCGGTGGGCCTCGTCCATATCGACGCCCATTGCGACACGGGCGGCGCCTACGAGGGCACGAAGTTCCACCATGGCGGACCGTTCCGCGAGGCGGTGCTGGCGGGCGTCGTCGATCCCGAGCGCACGGTGCAGGTCGGCATCCGCGGCCCGGCGGAATATCTGTGGGAGTTCTCCTACCGCTCCGGCATGACCGTGATTCACGCCGAGGAGATCGACCGGATGGGCATCCCCGCATTGATCGAGCGCATCCGCGCGGTGGTGGGGGACGGGCCCGCCTATCTCACCTTCGACGTCGACAGCCTCGACCCGGCCTTCGCGCCGGGCACCGGCACTCCCGAGGTGGGCGGCCTCACCCCGCGCGAGGCGCAGGCGATCCTTCGCGGCTGCGACGGCCTCGACATCGTCGGCGGCGACGTGGTCGAGGTGGCTCCCGCATACGACCCCACCACGAACACGGCCCAGAACGCCGCCCAGATGCTGCTCACCATCCTGTCCCTGATGGTCCGCGCGCCCTCGCTGCGGCGGGGGTGAGCGACCCCTCTCTCCGCGCGCGAGGAGAGGGGATCAGACCCGCCGCTCCCAGAACACGCAGCCGCGGAAGCGGAAGACCGGCTCGCCGCGCCCGTTCACGCCCTCGTTGTCGTTGAAGACGAGCCCCCAGCCGGGCCGGGAGGCGGAGGCGCGCTTGTCCACGACCGTGGAGCGGTAGGACACGACGTCGCCGGCATAGACGGGCTTGAGCCATTTGAGGTCGCGAAAGCCCGGCGAGGGGCCGAGCCGCGCGGGCGGCGATCCCAGGGCGCGGGCGGCCTCCCCGGCGGCCCGACGCTGCGCCACCATGAGGCGCATCCAGACCGCCGCCGTGTGCCAGCCCGAGGCGCACAGCCCCCCGAACAGGCTCTCGCGCGCGGCCCGCTCGTCCACATGGAAGCGCTGCGGATCGAACTGGCGGGCGAAGGCCTTGATCCCGTCGGCGTCGAAGCGGTGGGCGCCCAGCTCCAGCGTCGTCCCGACCTCGACGTCGTCGAAGAAGGGCGCCGGGTCCGGCGCGGGCGGGACGGGGACGGGCGCCTCCATGGGGGGCGGCACGGGCAGGGGCGGGGGCGGCGGCGCGCCGCGCCGGCCGAACATGATCGTGTTGACCTGCTCCAGGATGGTCTCGTCGGCGCCGTTCACCACCTCGAAGCGGAAGCGCACGAAGCCGATGTCGGGCCGGCTGCGGGACTCGCGGGTGTCGAGCACCGTCCGGCGCACGCGCAGGCGGTCGCCCGGCCGCATGGGCTTGAGCCAGCGCACCTCGTCGATGCCCGGCGCCCCCTGCGAGGTGCTCTCCAGCAGGAAGCCGTCGGCGATCATGCGCATGAGGAGCGCGCAGGCATGCCATCCTGAGCCGATGAGTTCGCCCGCGAAGGTGTCCCGCGCCGCCGCCTCGTCCAGGTGGAAGGGCTGCGGATCGAATGCCCGCGCGAAGGCGACGATCTCGTCCCGCGACACGCTCACGCCGCCATGGGTCGCCACGCTGCCCGGCGCGAAATCCTCGAAGGCGAGGCGCGCCACCCTAGTGCCCCTCGAAGCCGATGAGGGTGCGCACCTCGACGCCGAGGGCGCGCAGGCGGTCGGCGCCGCCCAGATCCGGCAGGTCGATGATGAAGCAGGCCGCCGTCACCTCGGCCCCGATGGAGCGCAGGAGCTGCACGGCCGCGGTCGCCGTGCCGCCGGTGGCGATGAGGTCGTCCACCAGCACCACCCGCTCGCCCCCCACCAGGGCGTCGGCGTGCATCTCGATCTCGTCGGAGCCGTATTCGAGGGCATAGGCCACGCTCACCGTGCGGTGGGGCAGCTTGCCCCGCTTGCGGATGGGCACGAAGCCCGCCGAGAGCTGATGCGCCACGGCGCCCCCCAGGATGAAGCCCCGCGCCTCGATCCCCGCCACCTTGTCGATCTTGGTGCCGGCGTAGGGGTGCACCAGCTCGTCCACGGCCCGGCGGAAGGCGCGGGCGTCGCCCAGCAGCGTGGTGATGTCCCGGAACATGATGCCGGGCTTCGGGTAGTCGGGGATGGTGCGGATGGCGCCGCGCAGGTCGGCGGCGAGGCGGGCGTCCATGGGCGGCTCCGGATGGCGGAGCGGCACCTTAGCGGATCGGCGGCGGGCGGCTAGGGGTGATGGGCTCCCCTCTCCCGGATGGGAGAGGGATGCACGACGTGCCGGGGGGCGAGGGATCGCGCCGGGAGGTGGGCACGGAACCACACCGGTGTCATCCCCGGGCTTGTCCCGGGGATCCAGGACCCCAGCCGCCGCCTGGATCGCCGGCTCAGGACCGGAGATGACAAGCGGAAGCGGCCTGCGAGCCTCCCCGGCCCGCCGCCCTCTACCCCAGCCCCTCTCCCGCACGGGAGCCGGGACCATCCTCACCGTCCCAGCACCCGCCCCGCCACCGCGTCGAGCTTGCCCATCAGCTCCGGATCACGGAACTCCGGCGCCGTCATGATGGCGGTGTCGAGCGCCCGGTCGGAGCCCGCGGGACAGGGCTCGTGCTCGGCGGGGAAGTCGCGGGCGAGGCGGCTCACCAGGCGGGCGGCTTTCTCGGCATTGGCCCGCACCACCCGGATCACGTCCGCGACCTGCACGGCGTCGTGGTCGGGATGCCAGCAATCGAAATCCGTCACCATGGCCACCGTGGCGTAGGTGATCTCGGCCTCCCGGGCGAGCTTGGCCTCGGGCATGTTGGTCATGCCGATCACGTCGTAGCCGAGCCCGCGATAGGTGAGCGATTCGGCGAGCGTGGAGAATTGCGGCCCCTCCATGCAGACGTAAGTCCCGCCCCGGCGCACCGCGATCCCCTCCGCGGCCGCGGCCTCTGCCAGGCGCTCCTGCAGGCGCGGCCCCACCGGATGGGCCATGGAGACGTGGGCCACGCAGCCGCGGCCGAAGAACGAGCTCTCCCGCCGATGGGTGCGGTCGACGAACTGGTCCACCAGCACGAAGGTGCCGGGAGGCGCCTCCTCCTTGAACGAGCCGCAGGCCGAGAGCGAGACGAGGTCCGTCACGCCCGCCCGCTTCATGGCGTCGATATTGGCGCGGTAGTTGATGTCGGACGGCGAGACCCGGTGGCCGCGCCCGTGGCGGGGCATGAACACCACCGTGGTCGCGCCGATGCGCCCGATGCGCAGGGCGTCCGAGGGCTCGCCCCAGGGCGAGGCCACGCGCTCCTCGCGCACGTCCTCCAGCCCCGGCAGGTCGTAGACCCCCGACCCGCCCATCACTCCCAGAACCGCCTTCGCCATGCTGCCGTCCCCCTCGCGAGGGCGCAGGGTGGGCGATGCGGCGGGCAGGAGCAAGGGGACGGGCCGCCTCGACGTCTTGTGCGCTGGCGCACCGCAAGCAGCGGCGAACGCGCGCAGACCGCCCGCCCCGCCACGGCCAGGCTTGACCTGGCCCGGGGTCCCAGACGGCGTCGCAACGGCCGGTGGCGAGTTGGGCGAGGGCGGCGGCGGCGCTGCCGCCTCTGCGTACGTCGCGCACGACGGGCACCAGCGCGTTGTGGAG
>DASPJU010000085.1:0-2285 GCA_035628475.1 Salinarimonas sp.
GCCAGCCCGATGCCCGTGTTGCCCGCCGTGCCCTCCACGATGACGCCGCCCGGGCGGAGCAGGCCCCGGCGCTCCGCGTCGCGGATGATGAACAGGGCCGCGCGGTCCTTCACGGAGCCGCCCGGATTCATGAACTCGGCCTTGCCGAGAATCGTGCAGCCGGTGAGCTCGGAGGCCCGGCGCAGACGGATGAGCGGCGTGCCGCCGATGGCCGAGAGGACGTTCGCGTGGATGGTCATGGGGACGGGACCGGACGGGATGATGGGTCTTGTCTACACCTCTCCCCGCGCGGCGGGGAGAGGCGGCGGATCAGCATCCCGTGAGCTTGGGCGCGCGCTCGACCTCCAGGCCGAAGAGCGGACGAAGCCGCGTGCCCGCGACGTTGCCGAAGAAGGCGAAGAAGAGCCAGGCCCAGCCGTGCAGGCTGCCCGAGGCGATGCCGGAGAAATAGGCGCCGATGTTGCAGCCATAGGCGAGGCGGGCGCCGTAGCCCAGCAGCAGGCCGCCGACCACCGCCGCGAGGAGCGAGCGCGGGGGCACGCGCCAGGTCGGGGCGAAGCGCCCGGCGAGGCCCGCCGCGAGCAGCGCGCCGACGATGATGCCGAAATCCATCACCGAGGTGACGTCGGCGAAGACGCTCCCCTCCAGCTCGGCGGCGCGGGCGGGGGTCGCCCAGTAGGGCCAGGCCCAGGCGTCGATGCCGCCGAGCTGCGCGAGCTTGGAGCCCCACAGGGTGAAGGCGGAGGTGATGCCCCAGGGCCGGCCGGCGAGCGCGAGCGTCGCGAAGTTGAGGAGCGCCAGGGCGACCGCCCCCCATACCAGGGGCCAAGGTCCGCGCAGCACGCGGGCGAGCCCCTCGCGCGGGGCCGCGGGGGGCCCCTCGAGGGCGCCGTGCCGGCGCTTCTCCAGGACGACGGTCAGCCACGCCAGGGCCGCGAAGACCGCGAGATTCGCGGCGAGCGCGGTCCAGGGGCCCCAGAGCTGAATCAGGGAGGCGCGCGGCAGGCTCGGCAGGGCGCTCCACCAATGCAGGTGCGCGGCGCCGATCGTGGAGCCGACGATGAAGAAGGCGAGGGTCACGAGCATGCGCGTGGAGCCGCCGCCGACCGTGTAGAGCGTGCCCGAGGCGCATCCGCCGCCGAGCTGCATGCCCAGCCCGAAGATGAAGGCCCCGACCGCGACGGAGACGCCGACCGGCGCCACGAGCCCGCTCACGGGCTGGCCCAGCAGGGTGCCGGCGGAGAGCGCGGGGAAGAACAGGGTGGCGGCGACGGCGAGCATCACCATCTGGGCCCGCAGGCCCGCCCCGCGGCGGTCGGCGATGAAGACCCGCCAGGCCGAGGTGAAGCCGAAGGCGGCGTGATAGAGCACGAGGCCCATCAGCGTGCCCACGACATAGAGCGCCGCCTGGCGCGGGCTGATCGCCTGGGCAAGCGCCAGGGCACCGAAGGCGGCGGCCGCCGCCGCTCCCGCCGCGACCGCGAGATTGAGGGGCGAGCGGGACGCGCCGCCATGGGCGCGGCCGGCATGGCCGAGAACGAGGGAAGCCGAGGCGGTCATGGGTGGGTCCCTCCCGCGGAACCTGCGCTGGCGTCCGGGCGGCGGGCCTGGCCCGGGACAGCATGAACGGTCTTGTCCGTGAAAATATGTAATCCACATTCGTTAATGTCAATACGTGAATAATCACATTATGACACGTGTTTTATCCGGCTACGCGCTCGCGTCCCCGCCGTCGACGGGGTTTGACCCCGGAGCGAATTTATGTCAGCATCACTGCCATATCCCGCGCCTGGCAAGACCGGATCGAAACCGGCACCATGGGCGTTTGCGGCATGAGGAGGAACGGCCGATGGCCGACGCCGGCGTATCGCTTCGCAACGTCACCCTCGACGACAAGTACGATCTGACCAAGGAGCGGGTGTTCATCACCGGCACCCAGGCCGTGATCCGCATGCTGCTGATGCAGCGCGAGCGCGACCGGCTCGCCGGGCTCAACACCGCGGGCTTCGTGTCGGGCTATCGCGGCTCGCCCATCGGCGGCCTCGATCAGAACCTGCTCCGGGCCAAGAAGTGGCTGGAGCCCAGCAACATCGTCTTCCAGCCGGGGCTCAACGAGGAGCTCGCGGCCACCGCCGTCTGGGGCTCGCAGCAGGCCGAGATCCGCGGCGAGGGCCGCTACGACGGCGTCTTCGGCATGTGGTACGGCAAGGGCCCCGGCGTCGACCGCTCGGGGAACGTGTTCCGCCACGCCAACATGGCCGGCTCGTCGAAACATGGGCGTGCTG
>DASPJU010000086.1:0-4292 GCA_035628475.1 Salinarimonas sp.
TTGGGCCGCCATGGCCCTGCGCAACGGCGCCAGGTGCATCTCCACCGACGTCTGCGTGCCCATCTCGCGCCTCGCGGAATGCGTCGAGGAGACCCGGGCCGACCTGGCCGAATCGGACCTCGTCGGCCCGATCCTGGGCCATGTCGGGGACGGCAACTTCCACGTCCTTCTCGTGATCGACATGGAGAACGAGGACGAGGTTGCGCGGGGCAAGGCCTTCTACAAGCGCCTCGTCCATCGCGCGCTCGCCATGGAGGGCACCTGCACCGGCGAGCACGGGGTGGGCCAGGGCAAGATGCCCTATCTGGAGACCGAGCTCGGCGCCGCCGCGGTCGACGCGATGCGGGCCATCAAGCTCGCCCTCGATCCCCAGAACATCATGAACCCGGGCAAGATCGTCTGATCGCCCGTCGGGAGCGGGCCGCGCCCGCTCCCGGCCGCTGACCGTCCCCGTATCTTCCAGCGTACCAGGAGCCCTCGATGCAACAGCAGCGTTCCCTCTCCGAGGAGTTCGCCGCCCGCTGCCGTCTCTACGAGATCGACGACGACGTGCTCCATCTGGGGCGCTCCCTCGCGCCCGCCGTGCGGGACGACATGGACCGGGTGTTCGACGCCCTCGTGGCCCGGGTCGACGCCGATCCGTTCTACCGCCGGTCCATCGCGGGGATCATCGGCGACATCCGCCCTCACGCGGAGGACCATTTCCGCAAGCTCTTCGCCGACGGCTTCGACGAGGCCTATTTCGAGCGCCTGGCGCAGCTCGGCCGCCGGGAGCTCCAGACCGGCGTCGGCATGCGCCTGCGGCTCGCCTTCGGCATGAGCCTCATGAGCCACCTCTTCGCCCTGTCGGCCGGACGCCTGCCCGGCACGGGCGCCCGCACCGCCCGCTCCTGCACGCGCATCATGCGCCTCGTGCTCATGGACGTGCTCAACGGGCTCGGCCTCGAGCAGATCGAGATGCGCTCGTCCATGAAGCAGCGCGAGGCGGCCCTGGAGGCGGCGATCGCAGCCTTCTCGGAATCCGTCGGCCAGACCCTGACCACCGTCGCGAGCGCGGGCGAGCAGCTCCAGGCCGGCGCCACCTCCACCATCGCGACCTCCTCGCTCGCCGGGCAGGAGGCGGGCGCTTCCGAGACGGCGTGCCAGGAGGTCGGGGCCAGCATCAAGGGCACGGCGGAGGCCACCCATACGCTCGCCCAGTCGATCGGCGAGATCAGCCGCCACTCCCAGACGCTCCTGTCCCACATGAGCTCCGTGGCGGGCGCCGCCTCCGACGCCGAGGGGCAGCTCGCCGGGCTGACCCAGGCGGCCGACGAGATCGGCTCCGTCATGACCCTGATCTCCGACATCGCGCAGAAGACCAACCTGCTGGCGCTGAACGCCACCATCGAGGCGGCCCGCGCGGGCGAGGCGGGGCGGGGCTTCGCGGTGGTCGCCGCCGAGGTCAAGTCCCTCGCCATGCAGACCGCCAAGGCCACCGAGGACATCGCGCGCAAGATCGCGGCGATCCAATCCTCGACCTCCCTGTCGTCCGAGCGGATCGCCAGCATCACGCGCTCGGTCCAGGACGCGTCGGGGATCACCTCCGTGATCGCGGACGCCGTGCAGGAGCAGTCCGAGGTGACGCGCCAGATCGCCGCCCAGGCCGACCTCGTCTCGGCCCAGACATCCACCATCGCCGGCTCGGGCCGGCGCGTGCGCGAGGCCGCCTCGGACAGCGAGCGCACCGCCGGCGAGATCGCGCAGCTCGCCCATGCCCTGATCACGCGCACGGACGCGTTCCGCGGCAACGTGGACGAGTTCGTCAAGGCCGTCCGCAGCACCTGACACCCACCTCTCGCGGCAAGGCTGCGGCCGGGGGCGACTCCGGCCGCAGCCTTGCGTGCGCCCGCGCGCCATCGCCCGCGATCCGTGAATTTTCGCCCCTTATACTTGCCACCTTGAATTTGAGCGGCCGCCTCGGTCGCCGGCGACGTGGTGACGGCCGAGTACAAGATCAATTTCCTGGCGCCCGCCGTGGGCGAGCGGCTGGTGGGGGAGGGCCACGTGATCCAGGCGGCCGGCCGGCAGGTCGTGAGCCGCGCCGACGTCTTCGCGGTGCGGGGCCACAACCGCCGCCTGGTCGCCACCGCCCTTGCCACGCTTGCGAGATTGACGCAATGACAGGTCGCGCCACTCGCAACCAGAGGTTTCCATGCTGACCGTCATCGAGGTCGTCCTGCCCGTCTTCGGATTGATCCTGTGCGGCTACCTGCTCGACCGCTGGGGCATCCTCAACGCGGGCTACAGCGAGGCCTTCAACCGGATCGTCTATTTCGCGGCCTTCCCGGCGCTGCTCTTCGTCGTCGTGGCGCGCACGCCCCCCGACCTGATCCTGAACTGGCCGTTCCTCGGCGCCTGGACCGCCAGCATCGTCATCGTCTACGCGCTCATGGGCGCCTTGAGCGCGATCCTCTACCGCGACGGCCTGGGCAATCTCGGCATGCGCGGCATGAACGTGACCTGCTCGAGCACGGCCTTCATGGGCATCCCGCTTTGCGTCGCCGCCTTCGGCCGGGACGCGGCCCTGCCGGCGGTCCTCGCCACCACGGTGCTGGCCATCGTCGACATCAGCCTCACGGTCCTCCTCATCGAGGCGGAGCGCAACGCCCAGGCGCGGCGCCTCCTCATCCTGCGCAACATCGCGATCTCGCTCGCCAAGAACCCCCTGATGATCGCGGTGACGCTCGGCGGGCTCGTGGCCTTCTCGGGGCTCACGCTGCCCGTCTCCATGGTGCGGTTTTGCGAGATCCTGGGCGGGGCCGCGATCCCGCTCTCGCTCGTGACGCTCGGGCTCTTCATCGCCAACCAGTCCCTGACGGAGCGCATCGGCGAGGTGAGCGTGCTGAGCCTGGTCAAGCTCGTCGTCCATCCGCTGGTGGCCTGGCTGGTCATCCGGGCATGGTTCCCGATGGACGCCACCTGGACGGCGGTCACGGTGCTGCTCGCGGCGCTTCCGCCCGCCACGACCTGCTTCGTCATCGCCCAGCGCTACAACACCCATCTCCAGCAGACATCGGTCCTGATGGTCGCGTCGACGGTGCTCTCCGTCCTCAGCGTCTCGGTGGTGCTGCTGCTGTTCCAAGCCGGTCCGTAAGGCCAGACAAGTCTTAAATATTCTGTCCGATGCAAGCTTGGTCTGCATTGACATCGCTGTTGCTCATGGAGCGAGCGACAGCGGCAGCTCCGTCTTCACCTTAATCTCAGAGAGGACGATGGAGGAGTTGGTCTCGCGGACGGCGGGCATCTGCGAGAGGTGCTCGCGGAAGAACCGCTCATAGGCCTCGACGTCCGGCACGACGATCTTCAGCAGGTAGTCCGTCTCGCCAAGCAGCGTGTAGCACTCGAGCACCTCCGGGTAGCGTCGGATCGCCTCCTCGAAGTCCGGCAGGGTCTGGCGCCCGTGGGTCTGCAGCCGGACATGGGTGAAGATCATCACGTTGAGGCCGATCTGGCGCCGGTCCAGCAGCGTGACCCGACCGCGGATCACCCCCATTTCCTCGAGCCGCTTGATGCGGCGCCAGCAGGGCGCCTGGGAGAGGCCGACGCGATCCGCCAGGCTGGTGGTCGTGATGCTGGCATCGCTCTGGAGCACGTTGAGGATGCGGCGGTCGAAGCTGTCGATCTCGTTGGCCATCGTGTCCTCACGTCCGGGCGATGTCCCAATTCTATGCGTGGGTCGCGCATACTCAAGCTAGGAGTGTAGCGGCGATGGTCGCCATTGCGCGTATTTGCGCCGATTGCATCGCCTGAACCTGCATAGAATATGCTGAATTGAACCACCCTTGCGGGATCGGTCGCGCCCGATGGGCCCGAACCCGAATGCATCTTGCTGTGGGCCGGGCACTGTCCGCCGCGCCGCCGCCGGACGCCCGCTGGCCGTCGGGCCGTCCAGGCCCCACGATGCAGGCGAGGCGTGGGGACGGACGGGCAGGGATGACGACGGCGCGGTCAGAGCTTTCCCCGGGCGAGATCCACCTCTGGTGGTTCCGGCTCGACGGCTCGGTGTCCGGGGGGCACAGCCTTTCGCCGGACGAGATCGCGCGGGCCGAGGCCTTCGCCTTCGATCACCTGCGCCGCCGCTTCGTGGCCGGACGCCACGCGCTGCGGCGGATCTTGGCGACCTATGCCGGAATCGGTTCTCGAAGCCTGGAGATCGGCCCCGATCCCCGGGGTAAGCCGGTCCTGCTTCAGGCCGCCGGGATCCACTTCAACCTCGCCCATAGCGGCGAGGTGGCGGTTCTCGCGGTCGC
>DASPJU010000087.1:0-5149 GCA_035628475.1 Salinarimonas sp.
CGCGGGTCTTGCCCGTGCCGGCGCCCGCGAGCACGAGAACGGGCCCCTCCGTGGTCTCGACGGCCTGGCGCTGCTCGGGGTTGAGGCCCTCCAGGTAGGAGGCGCCGCCGGGCTGGAGCGCCGCGCGGGCGCGCTGCGAGATCGAGCCGGGGCGGGGGGCGGGGGTGAGGTCGCTCATGCCATGTCCATGGACCAAAACGCGAACGTCGTCGAGGGCGGGCGATCCCGAATCCCGTTGGGGCGCCGCGCCGCCTTCCCCTCGCACGGGATCGGCCCCACATGAAGGCGGATGGAGATCGTCCCCATGCCCACGCGCCTGATCCTCGCGGCCGCCCTCGTCGCCGCCACGCCCGCGCTTGCCCAGGTCCTGCCCCGCGAGACGGCGGCCGAGCGCCAGATCCGCTCCACCAACCAGGCGATCCAGCAGCAGCAGCGGCTGCAATCCCGCGACGCCCAGACCCAGTTCGAGATCAACCAGCTGCGCGGGGACATCTCGCGGGGGCAGACGATGCCGCTGATGACGGGGCCGGGGATCAACCCGGGCTGCCCGCCGGGCTCGGTGGGGTGCTGAGGGGGAGGCGTTGGTGTGACCCCCTCTCACCGCCGGGCCGTGAGAGGGCTCCGGCTGCGGAGGGGCAGCCTCAGCGAGCGAAGTAAGCGAGGGCGAGGGGGTCTGTCAGGGCGGAGCTCCGGCCGGCGATGCCCCCTCACCGTCGTTCCGCTCGCCCCATCCCCGCGACTGACGTCCCTAATGCCGCGTCCCCGTCGCCCGCATCGCGCCCTCGAAGGTGTCGCGGCGGGGGATGCCGATGGTGCGTCCCAGCGCCTCGGGGCGGGGCAGGCGGGCGTGCGCCGCCTTCATGACCGCGAGGTCGGAGGCGATGTCGGCCGGGAAGGGCGCGACCTTGCGCGTCGTGGCGTCCACATGCAGCGACAGGTTCTCGGAGCTCGCAGAGACCCAGCCCTCCACGGCGTGGCGGATCTCGAGGTAGTAATGCAGCCGCTTCTCGTCGTGGTCGATGAGCTGCACCGTCACCCGCACCGCGTCGTCCGCCGTGAGCTCGCGCTTGTAGAGCGTGTGGGTCTCGACCGCGAAGAAGGAGGCCTTGCGCTCCTCGACATAATCGGGCCCCAGCCCCACGAGCCCGAAGGCCTCGTCGACCGCCCGGTCGAACAGCACGTGATAATAGGCCATGTTGAGATGGCCGTTATAGTCGATCCAGCCGGGCTCGATCCGCATCGTCGAGGAGACGAACGGGGCGAAGAAGAAGATCGGCGAGGTTTTCTCGTCCGCCAAGGGGCATCCTCCGCCAGGGGTCCCGGGCAACGTAGCATGCGACATTTCGGGATGCGAGACGCGCGGCCCGGCGACGGGGTTCCCGGGCGGCGCCCCTGGCGCGCCGCCCCGCGCCTCTGCTATCCCTGGATCGTCTCCAGGAAGGCCCCGCCCATGAACGCCCCCGCCGCCGCTCCCCGTCCCAAGCCCCCCGCCGCCGCGGTGGAGGCCGTCACCCGGGCGCTGCACGCGCGGTTCGGCAACCGCGCGGTCACGAGCCTCGCGGTGCGCCAGCAGCACGCCAACACGCTGACCTGGGTCGAGAACCAGCCGCCCGACGTGGTGGTGTATCCCGAGAGCACGGAAGAGGTGGCGGCCGTCGTGCGGCTATGCGCCGAGCACCGGGTGCCCGTGATCCCGTTCGGCACCGGCACCTCCTTCGAGGGCCACACCAACGCGCCCTTCGGCGGCGTCTCCGTCGACACCTCCATGATGAAGCGCATCGTCGCCGTCCACCCGGAGGACCTCGACTGCGTGGTGGAGCCCGGCGTCACCCGCAAGCACCTCAACGAGCACCTGCGCGACATGGGCCTGTTCTTTCCCATCGATCCCGGGGCGGACGCCTCGCTCGGCGGCATGGTGGGGACGCGCGCGTCGGGCACCAACGCGGTGCGCTACGGGACCATGAAGGACAACGTGGTCGCGCTCACCGTGGTGACGGCGTCGGGCGAGATCGTGCGCACGGCGCGGCGCGCCAAGAAGTCGTCCGCCGGCTACGACCTCACCCGCCTCTTCGTGGGCTCGGAGGGCACGCTCGGCATCGTCACCGAGATCACCCTGAAGCTCCACGGCATCCCCGAGGCGATCTCCGCGGGGATCTGCCCCTTCCCGTCGGTGCGCGCGGCCTGCGACGCCACCATCGCGACCATCCAGTCCGGCCTGCCGGTCGCCCGCATCGAGCTCCTCGACGAGGTCCAGGTGCGCGCCTGCAACCTCCACTCCAAGCTGACGCTCCCCGAGACCCCCATGCTCTTCGTGGAGTTCCACGGCACCGAGGCGGGGGTGCAGGAGCAGGCCGAGCGCTTCGGCGAGATCGCGGCCGAGTATGGCGGCGGGCCGTTCGACTGGGCCACCAAGGCGGAGGACCGCACCCGGCTCTGGCAGGCGCGCCACGACGCCTATTGGGCCTCGCTCGGCCTGCGGCCCGGCTCCAAGGGCGTCTCGACGGACGTCTGCGTCCCGATCTCCCGGCTCGCGGATTGCGTGGAGGAGACCAAGCGCGACATCGCCGAGACGGGGCTGATCGCGCCCATCGTGGGCCATGTCGGCGACGGCAACTTCCACGTCCTGCCCCTGGTCGACATGGAGGACGACGGCGAGGTCGCCCGCACCAAGGCCTTCGTGGAGCGCCTCGTCCATCGCGCGCTCGCCATGGAGGGCACCTGCACGGGCGAGCACGGCGTGGGCCAGAAGAAGATGAAATATCTCGAGGCCGAGCACGGCCCCGGGGCCCTCGACATGATGCGGGTCATCAAGCGCGCGCTCGATCCCGACGACATCATGAATCCCGGCAAGATCGTCCTGGTCTAGGGGCGCCGGCGGCAACGACGCGAGCCGAGGCCTCCCGTGCGCGACATCCTGACGGTCCTGGCGGTCCTGCTGATCCTGGCGCTCACGGCGGCGGTCGCGGCGCCGCCCTTCGTCGCCTGGGAGGCCCACCGCGCCGCGCTCGACCGCGGCATCGCGCGCGCCGCCGGCATGGAGGCGCGCACGGAAGGGGCCGTCGCGATCCGGCTCTTGCCGACGCCGCGCATCCGCCTGGAGCGGCTGCATCTGGGCCCGGAGGAAGGCCCCTCCCTCGATCTCGCCGACCTCGCCTCCGAGATCGCGCTGGGCGCGCTCCTGCGGGGCGAGGTGCGCTTCCTGAACGGCGAGGCCGAGCGCGCGGAGCTGCGGCTGCGCCTGTCCCCGGACGGGCGGATCGCCCTGCCGCCGGTCCCGGCGGAGGCGCTCGCGGGACAGGTCGCCTTCGAGGACATGGCCATCGGCCAGCTCGTCCTCACCGGCATCGATCCCGCCACGGGGCGCACGGAGCAGGTCCGCGCGGAGGCGGTGCGCGTCTCGGGCGCCTCGCTTGCCGGTCCCTGGCGCGCGACGGGGCGGGTCGGCGGCATCCCCCTGCGCCTCGCCTCGGGTCTCCCCGGGCGCGACGGCGCGGTGCCGGTCCGGATCTCGGGAGGAGGGGGGGCGGCGCCGCGCCTCGACCTCGACCTGCGCCTGGCCTTCGACCACTCGGCCGCGGGCGTCGCGCCCCTCGTCAGCGGCACTGGCCGCCTCGTCGCCGGGCCGCCCGGCAGCGACGCCGACGGGGTGCCCGTCCCGCTCCAGGCGGCGGCCGAGATCCGCTCGCAGGGCCGCTCCATCGCCCTCGACAACCTCACGGTCGAGATCGGCGAGGCGACGCGGGGCGTGCGCCTGACGGGCTCGGGCGTGGTCGATGCCGGGGCGCCCGCGATCCGCCTGGCGCTCGAGGGACGGCGCCTCGACCTCGACGCGCTGCTGGGGGCACCCGGCGCGGCGGAGCTTCGCGCGCGTCTCGTCGGCGATCCGCCCCGTCCGCCTTGGCCCGTGACGGTCGATCTCGCGCTGGGCAGCGTCGCCTATGCCGGCGAGGAGGTCTCCGATCTGCGCCTCGCCGGGCGCCTGGGCCCCGAGGGCCCCCGCCTGGAGCGCCTCGCGCTCGCGGCCCCCGGCCAGAGCACGATCTCGATCGCCGGCGACGGCGGGACCGGCGCCTTCTCGGGCGAGGCCCGGATCGCCTCGCGGGAGCCCGATCGGCTCGGCGCCTTCCTGACCCGGATCGGGGCGTCGAGCCCCCTGATCGCGCTGCTGTCGGGTCCGGCCTTCGAGGCGCGGGCCGCGATCGTGTCGAGCCCGCCGCTCGTGACGCTGCGCGACCTGCGCCTTGAGACCGGCGGCGCCACTGTCACGGGGGCGTTGCGCTATACCGGCCGGGACGGCGGCGCGCCGGCGCGCCTCGACGCCCAGATCGCCGGCCAGGGGCTCGACCTCGCGGCCCTGCCCGGCCTCGACCGGATCGCGGGTCTGGCGGGCGCGGTCGATCTCGGCCTCACCCTCGAGGCGCGCGACATCCGTGTCGGCGGGGCGGGCTCGGGACGGGTGGTTGCGCGCGTCGTCTCGGAAGGGGCGGACCTGCGGATCGAGGAGCTCCAGGTCGAGGACCTCGCGGGCGTCGAGGCCCGCGTCAGCGGGCGCCTCATGCCCGACGGGTCCGGCCGGATCGAGGGCCGCGTGCGCGCCAGGCGGGCCGCGCCCCTTCTCGACCTCCTGGCGGGCCTCGCTCCGGACGCGCCCCTCGCGCTGGCGCCCGCCTTCGTGCGGGAGGGGTCCCTCGACCTCGCCCTCACGGCGGACGGCGGCGCGGGCTCGCGCGACGGGCGCGTCGCCTTGCGCGGCACCCTCGCGGACGGGCCGTTCGAGGGCGAGCTGCGCCGCGCCGGCGGGGCGACCGAGAGCCTGTCGGCGAGCCTGCGCACCGCCGATTCCGCCCGCTGGCTGGGCCAGGCGCACCCGCTCGTGGCCGGGAAGCCCTCGAGCCTCGCCCTGAGGGCCGTCCGCGCCGGGCCGGAGCGCCTGTCCGTCACGGCGCAGGGCGAGCTTGCGGGGCTGCGCGCCGCCACGGTTCGCGCCTTCGCCTATCACCTGCCCGACGGCGTCCTCGAGGGCGGGGAGGCGACGCTGGCGACGAGCGACCTGCGGCCCGCCCTGCTTCTCCTGCGGCTCGCTCCGGGCGCCGCCCCGGTCCCGGCGGACCTGCGCCTGTCCCTGTCGCGCGCCGGCGCCGTCGCCACC
>DASPJU010000088.1:0-2069 GCA_035628475.1 Salinarimonas sp.
GCCGCAGCTGGCGGGCGATCTCCTCGGCGGCCTCGAGGTTGTTGCGGAAGACGGTCTCCTCCAGGCTCGAGCGTCCCACGTTCTTGCCCGTGTTGACGTCGATGACGGTGAGCGCCTCGGTGCGCTCGATGATGAGCGACCCGCCGGACGGGAGCCACACCTTGCGGTCGAGCGCCTTGTGCAGCTGCTCGTGGACGTGGTGGGCCTCGAAGATCGGCAGGCCGCCGTGGTCGGCGGGGTCGTAGCGCTCCACCCGCTCGACGAGCGCCGGCGAGATGCTGCGGACGTAGTCGCGGACCTGCTCGAAGACGTGGTCGTCGTCGATCACGATCTGGCGGTAGTCCTGGTTGAACTCCTCGCGGATCACCCGCACCGCCATGTCGGGGTCGCGGTAGAGGAGCGTCGGGGCCTGCGACTTGGCGGCGAGCGCCTCGATCTGCTCCCACTGCTGGGCCAGGCGCTCCACGTCGCGCTGCAGCTCCTCGTCGGAGATGCCCTCCGCCGCGGTGCGCACGATCAGCCCGTGGCCCTTGGGCTTGGCCTTGTCGAGGACGCCGCGCAACCGCTTGCGCTCCGCGTCGGGAAGGCGCTTGGAGATGCCGTAGGTGGTGCTGTTGGGCACCAGCACCACGAACCGGCCCGGCAGTGAGACCTCCTGCGTGAGGCGGGCGCCCTTGGCCCCGATGGGGTTCTTGGTGACCTGGCACAGGATCGTCTGGCGGGGCTTCAGGATCTGCTCGATCCGCAGGTTCCCGGCCTTCTGGTCCAGGTCCTCGGGGTCGTACCGGGTGTCGCCGCGGTACAGCACCGCGTTCTTCGGGGTGCCGATGTCGACGAAGGCCGCCTCCATGCCGGGCAGCACGTTCTGGACCTTGCCCAGGTAGATGTTGCCGTGGATCTGGCTGACGTCGTCGGCGGGGCGCGACACGTAGTGCTCGATCAGCGAGCGGCCCTCGAGGATGGCGATCTGGGTGGCCTGCGGCTGCACGTGGACCGCCATCAGGTAGCGGCCCACCGGCTTGCCCTTGCGCTCGCGGCCGCGCCGCTTCTTGAGCGTCTTCTCGTCGAGGTCCACCGGAGCGTCATCGGTGATGGCCTCCACCGGGGTGGCGGCTGCCCCGTTGCCCCGGCCGCCCCCGCTGCGACCCTGGCCGCCGCGCCCTTGGCCGCTCGGCTGGCCGCCCCGGGCCTGGCCGCCGCCCTGACCCGACTGGCCGCCTCCGCCGCCGCCTCGCCCGCGTCCACCCCGTCGCCGACGCCGCTTGCCCGTGCCCGACCCCGGTCCAGCGCTGCGCTCGCCGTCGGAGCCTGCCCCCGCGGGCGCGCCCGCCTCACCGCCGGGGGCCGGCGCCGGGCGCGTGTCGCCAATACGCGGCTTGCGCACGAGGGCCGCCTCGGCCGCCTCCGCCGACGGCTTGTTCTCGCGGTGCTTGTCCGGGAGCTCGGGGTTCCGATCGCCGTCGGACCCGTCGGACCCGCCGGCCGCCTCTGTGCCGACGTCGGCGGCGTCGCCCTCGGGGCGTGGGCGGGAACGGCCACGGCCGCCGCGCGAGCCGCGGCGGCGAGCCGCCTCGGGCCCGTCGCCGCTGCCCTCAGGAGCGGGGGCGACGTCCCCGGCAGGAGGTGGTGCGTCCGGGGTGCTCCCGGTTCCGGCATCGGTCATCGGTGAAGTCCTCTCTCATGACGCACGCGCCTCGGCGTGCGGCAGCGACGTCGCGCCGGGGGGACCCTCGAGGGGTTCGACCCTGGCGCCGTCGAGCTGCATCCACTGGGTGAGTCGCCGCACCAGGCCCTCCTCGCCCCCGGCGCCGAGCACGGCGATGAGCTCGCTCGTGCGCAGGCCCCGGGGCTGGGTGGCCAGGTGGGCGTCGATCTGGGTGCCGTGGGCGGTCGGGCCGCCCACGCGCAGGTCGATCAGGTACGGGCGGACGTCGTCGGTGACGTCCTTGCCCTTGCGCTGGCGGGTGATCACCAGCTCGGGCGCGGCGAGGGCTCGGTCGATGGCCGCGGCCACCGCATCGGGCTCGACGCCACGGATCTCGATCCGCCACTCGCAGCTGGTCACGGCC
>DASPJU010000089.1:0-3030 GCA_035628475.1 Salinarimonas sp.
GAGGCCAACGCGTTCGCCCCCCGGTCGAGTCATCCGGGTGTTTCCTGTCAGCGGCCTGCGCCTCATCGCTCGATTGAGTCAGCAGCTCGCGACCCACCCGACCCGGGCGTGGCGGCGCGACGCGAGTGGGCGAGCGCATACGCGTGAAACGCGCAAAAGGCTTCGTCCGCCGGGTGGTTGCGCCGCTTCACGGAGCGAGCGTCCGCTGGAATCGGCCGTGGCGGTTCGTCGCAGGGACCGACGAGGGCCTCGTCCGGGTCAGGCGGCCGGTCGTGGTCTGCGAGGACTTCGGTCCTTGAGACGGTTTACGGCCGGAGATATGTCGGCCGGCCAATTGTGGCCGGGGCGCGGAGGCGTGACGATCCCGGCCATGCTGACCCTCCACGACATGCGGTTCACGCAGCGGCAGCGCGAAGTCGTCCGGCTCATCGCCGAAGGTTGCTCGAACGGTGAGGTCGCGGATCGGCTCGGGATCTCCCCTCGAACGGCGAAGGCGCACTCCGACACGTTGCGCATGAAGCTCGGCGTGGCGCGCCGGAGGCAGATTCCGGCGGCCTATCGCGCTGCAACGGGCGAAGACCCGCACGAGCTCCCGGTTCTCGGGCACGTCCCCGGCGGCGGAGGGACCGTCCCGCCAGGGTAACGCTGCTCGAGCATGACGACTCCGCGCCCGCCCGGTCGGCCGGTCGGCGGGCGCGGAGCCCGTCCAAATGGACGATGGCGGCCGGAGCGAGGGCGCGCGATACTCTCGACGGCCCGCCCGAGCAGCACGATGGAGACGAGCGACAGGCAGGCGCTACCGCCGCTTTTTCCGCGTCACGTACGACGGCCTCGCCTGACTCGTCTGCTCGACGAAACGAAGGCGCAGGTCATCGTCCTGACCGCACCCGCCGGCTACGGCAAGACGACACTCGCGGCCGAGTGGCTACAGCAGCGGGAGAACGTCGCCTGGTACCGAGCGACCGAGGCATCAGCCGACGTCGCCGCCTTCGCAGCGGGAATAGCGAGGTCCGCTAGACGGCTAGTACGTATAAGCGACCGGCTTGATCACGCTCTCAAGCTTCCAAGCATCCCGACGGACCCGTCGCGCAGACTCGCCGAGATAATTGCGGATGACATCTCCGCGTGGCCCGACGGTGCCTGGATCGTTGTCGATGACTATCACCTTGCCGCTTCGAGAATCGTCGAGGAGTTCCTCAAGTGGCTGATTGCATTCTCCCCGGTGCAGCTAGTAGTGACTACGAGGCGCCGGCCGTCCTGGCTTACTGCTCGCCACCTGATGCACGGACACATGCTCGAGCTCAATCGCACGCAGCTCGCCCTGCGACCGCATGAGGCCGCTGAAGTGCTCAAGGGACTTTCCCGAGCGGCGGTGCGCACGTTACTCGACTCGGCTGAAGGCTGGCCTGCTCTTATAGGCCTCGGAGCGCTCGCTGCACAAACCGCGTTACCTGAGGAGGAAGTCGGCAGCGTTCTGTTTACTTACTTGGCCGAAGAAATTCTGCGAAGCGAAGAAGAAGCGGCCCAGCAGTTCATGGTGATGGCAGCACTTCTACCGACGCTTGATCCCGACTCGTGCAGAACTATTCTCGATGATCCTCGCGCCGACGCAATCCTCAGAGATCTTAGTTCGCGAGGACTGGTTCATCGGTTCGGCGGATCAGATCACTTTCATCCACTCCTTCGAGAATTTTTGATCCAAAAACTCGCAGAACGGCCTGGGACGATGCAGCAGCTCACCAAGCGCGCAACGAGATACTTCCGTGAGCGCAGGGCGTGGGACGAGGCATTTGCCGTCGCCGTGTCCGCCAGCGAACTCGGAGAGGCTGCGGAGATCGTAGGTCAAGCCGCGACGGAGCTGCTCAAGGCGGGAAGGGTAGAGACGCTTGAACGCTGGCTAATGTTGTGCGGGCCGGCGTCGTTTCAGCCTGTTACTCGGATCGCCCAGGCCGGAGCGCTAATACGACGCGGCCGACTCGCGGAAGCTCGGGCTGTTGCCGAGGAAGTTGCCATCGCTGCCGACGCGGACTCATCTCTCCGAAGTCGTGCGCTGCTATTAGCCGGCCAGGCCTCCCACCTCGCATCCGACTACGAGGCTGCATTCAATTACCATACTCGCGCTCACGGCGTAGCCAAAGAGCAACTTGATCTCATCGAAGCATCTTGGGGTGCGCTTATAGCCGCTGTCGAGCTAGATCGCGATGATCTGGATTTCCACTTTGAGTCACTTGTAGGAGCGGCTGGCACCGAACCTGACGCACGAGTTCGGGTAGAGATTGCGAGACTTATGATTAGTGACCGACGCGGATCACTCGCCGGAGTGTGGTCACACGCCCATTCGACTGTGGATCTCGCTCACTACGCGGATGATCCGATGATCGCATCGAATGCGCTAATCAATTTCGCCTCCGCGAACTCACTACGAGGCGAATTCGGGATCGCGCAAGCCCTCGCTGAGCAAGCGGTCATGCTCACGCGATCGAAAGACCTCGACTTCGCGGTGGGTTTTGCCTTAGCGGCGCGCGGCGAGGCTGAAGCGGGGCTTCGCGACGCGGTTCGCTCTCACGAGACCGCAGAGGAGATGCAGGCGCTCGTGGTGTTCCACGAAGATCCACAGCTCGCCATCGACCATGAGGTGCTGCGCCTGAAGATCGCGCTGGCGTTTCGAGGACAAGAAGGAGTCATCCCTAACCTTGACGCCTTCCGATACCCGGATGTTCCTTCCAACCCGTACGCCGAGCTCCTGGCGCTTTCCGCCATCGTGTTCGCAGCGCGGGGAGAGGTTGACGTAGCTCACGAGTTGAAAAGTAGGTCCATTTCGTTGGCACGGACTGCGGCCGTAGTTCATCTCGCCGCGTGTTTCGATCTGGTCGCTGCCGATCTGCGATCCCCTGTCGCTGGTGACGAAATTAGCACTCTCCTCCGAACCCTGGAGGCGGCAGACTGCCTCGGATGCTTCGTCTGGGCATATCGTGCTTATCCAAACCTCTTGGTCCGAGTCGAACCCGGTAGCCTAGGCGCCCGTATCGC
>DASPJU010000090.1:0-2169 GCA_035628475.1 Salinarimonas sp.
AAAAGACTGCGCGCAACTACCTCGCCGTCGTCACCCTCGCCGCCATCGTCCTATGGCTCAGGTAAGTGTCCACAGAACCTAGGGCGGGGACTCCCCCTCCCCCTCGGCCCGCTCACGTCCTATGGTGCGACGATGACCTCCGACACTCCGACGCTGCCCGAGGCGGCGCACGACGCCGGCTGGCGCGGGCTCGCCACCGACGTGGCGCGGTGCCTGCGCTTCTATTCGCGCCTGCCCACACCGGTCCTGCCCTGGGAGCGCGACCCGCACGCGGTGCCCGACTTCGCGACCATGCCCCGCGCGCTGCCCGTCGCGGGCGCTGTCATCGGCGCCGTCGGGGCTCTCGCGCTCGCGGTGGCGGGGGCGCTCGGCTTCCCTCCGGGTCTCTCGGCCGCGCTCGCCGTCGCCGCGATCGTGGTCGCGACCGGGGCCTTTCACGAGGACGGGCTCGCCGACGCCGCAGACGGGCTCTGGGGCGGCCATACGCCGGAGCGCCGGCTCGACATCATGCGCGACAGCCGCATCGGCTCCTATGGCGGCGCGGCGCTCATCCTGTCGCTTGGGCTCCGCATCGCGGCGCTTGCCGCGATCCTCGATCGCGGCGGAGCGGCGGCCGGCGCCGCGGCGCTGATCCTGAACGGGGCGCTCACCCGCACGGCGGCGCTCAACGTGATGGTCGCGCTGGAGCCGGCGCGCTCCTCGGGCGCGTCCTACGCGGTCGGGCGCCCCCTCCCCCGCACCGTGGCCGTGGCCTGGGCGGGCTGCGCCGCGCTCGCCGTGCCGGTCGCGCTCCTGGCGCCCCTGCCGCCCGGCGGGATCGCGCTGGCGTTCGGGGCGGCGGCGGCCGCGGCGCATCTCGCGACGCGCCTGTCGCGCCGCCTGATCGGCGGCTACACGGGGGACGTCGGGGGCGCGACGCAGCAGATCGCGGAGATCGCCGCTTTGCTGGCGCTTCTGGCCAGCCTGCGGCCGTGACGCCCCTTGATCGCCGGGCGGACGCCCCGACATGAGCATCGGAGCTTGAGCATCGATGAACCGCATCTCCTCCCCCTGCATCCGCGTCTGCACCCTCGATCCCGAGGCGCAAATCTGCATAGGCTGCGGGCGCTCGGCGCACGAGATCACCCGCTGGTACCGCCTCACCGAGGAGGAGCGCCTCGCCATCATGGCCACCCTGGAGGAGCGGCTTCGTCGGCTCGCCGAGCCGGCATCCGAGCGGGACGGCTGAGGCCATGTGGCTCGTCGGGGTCGGCTTCGTCCTGTTCGGCCTCGCCGCGCTCGCGACCGTGCACGGGCAGCGGCCCGTGGCGGGGCTCCAGCCGCGGGACTTCGCCATCGTCCTCGCGCTCGCGGGAGCGGCCTGCGTCGCCACCGGGTGGATGATCGACGATTGGCGCGGACGCCTGCGTGACGGGATCAAGGCGATGCTCGCCTGGGCGCTGGTCCTGTTCGGCCTCGTGGGGCTCTACGCCTATCGCCTCGAGCTCAACGGCGTCGCCTCGCGGATCATGGCGGAGCTGCGCCCCGGCGCCGTGGAGGTGACCTCGGCGGGGGAAGTGAGCGTGCCCCGGCGCGGGGACGGCAGCTTCGTCCTCTCCGCCAAGGCGAACGGGCGCGACCTGCGCTTCATCCTCGACACGGGGGCGAGCCTCGTGGTGCTCACCCACGAATCCGCCGCCCGCGTCGGCGTCGATACCGCCGCGCTCGCCTTCAACGTGCCCATCGCGACCGCGAACGGACGCGCGGTGGCGGCGGCGTTGACGATCGAGACCCTCGCCATCGGCTCGATCGAGGCCCGGCGGGTGCGCGCTCTCGTGGCGCAGCCGGGCGTCCTGCACGAGAACCTGCTCGGCATGAGCTTCCTCGACCGCCTCGCCTCCTTCGAGGTGCGCGAGGGGCGGCTCTATCTGCGTGGCCGCGCGCCGGCGACGTGAGGGCCGAGGGCCCCCTGTCGCGACGGCCCTCAGCTCAGGGCAACTCGAGACCTTCCCGCTCGAGGACGCGGCGAACCGCCGGACGCTCGGCCATCCGGCGGGCATGCGCCGTCCAGCTTGGATAGTCGCGGGGCATGTCGAAGGCGAGGAAGGACGCGCGTCCCCACAGCCAGAACGGCATGAGATAGGCGTCGGCGACCGAGAAGGTGTCGCCGAGCGCCCAGGGACCGGCGCC
>DASPJU010000091.1:0-4205 GCA_035628475.1 Salinarimonas sp.
GCCCACGAGCTCAACCAGCCGCTCACAGCCATCATGCTCTACCTCCAGGCGGTCGGGCGCGAGTTCGGCCGCGCCAGGGAGGCGGGCCATACCCCGGAGGCCGACGAACGGGCGAGCGCGATCCTCGAGAAGGCGCGGCGCGAGGCCCAGCGCGCGGGCTCGATCATCCAGCGCATCCGCTCCCTCGTCGAGAAGCGGGGGCCGGAGCGCAAGAGCGTCGACTTCAACCCCGTCGTGGACGACGCGGTCGACCTCACCCTCATGGGCCAGGACCGCAACGTGCGGGTGACGCGCGACTACGCCGCCGACCTGCCCGCCGTCGAGATCGATCCGGTCCAGATCCAGCAGGTGGTCGTCAACGTGCTGCGCAACGCCGTGGAGGCGGTGCGCGGGCGCGAGAACCCCGCCGTGATCGTCTCGACGAGCCTCGACGATCGCCATCTCCTGCTCTCCATCGAGGACAACGGGCCGGGCATCCCGCACGACCGCCTCGCGGACCTGTTCCAGGCCTTCAAGACGGGCAAGCGCAGCGGCATGGGCCTGGGGCTCGCGATCTCGCGCACGATCGCCCAGAACCATGGCGGTGAACTGATCGTTGATCCCGGCGGCGACGGGCGCGGCGCGCGCTTCGTGGTGCGCCTGCCGCTGCGCGGGAGCGAGGCGGGCGACCGTCTCGCGGGAGCCGCCCGCGAGGGCATGGTCTAGGGATGCGAGCGTCGAGGAGTCAGCGGCATGGGTGAGGCGGGTGAGGGGACCCTGACGATCGCGGTGGTCGACGACGACCCCGCCGTGCGCGACTCGCTCGCCACGATCCTTGAGATCGAGGGGTTCCGGGTGCGTCCCTACGCGGACGGCGACAACTTCGTCGGCGACGCCAAGCGGGTGCGCTTCGACTGCGTGCTGATGGACGTCCACATGCCGGGCCGCTCGGGCCTCGAGGTGCTGGAGGCGCTGGGCGGGCACGAGTACCACGCGCCGATCTTCATCATCTCGGGCCAGGGCGACATCCCCATGGCGGTGAACGCCATCAAGGCCGGCGCCCACGACTTCATCGAGAAGCCCTTCGAGGCCGACCAGGTGATCAACCGGGTGCGCGAGGCCATCGAGGCGCGCGCCAAGCGGGCCGCGGACGGCGACGGGTCCAAGCTCGGCAGGCGCTTCGCGGGCGCCGACCTCCTCACCCCGCGCGAGCGCGACGTGCTGGAGCAGATCGCGCACGGGGCCTCCAACAAGGAGGCCGGCCGGACGCTCGGGATCTCGCCGCGCACCATCGAGGTCCACCGCGCCCGCATCATGGAGAAGCTCGGCGCGCGCAACACCGCCGACCTCGTGCGCATCGTCTTCACGGAGGGGTGAGGGACCCGCCTCCGCCCTACGCGGGACTACGCCTAAGCACGAACCCTAATTGATCGCCCTCGACCGCCAAGGCCACATGGTGGGGCGCGCATTCACATCGCGCCGACGTGGAACATCCGAACCGTGGCCACCATCCACATCATCGAGGACGATTGGGGCGTGCGCGATGCCCTGATCGAGCTCGTGCGTGGCCACGGCCGCCAGGTCCAGGCCTACGAGAGCGGCGAGGCCTTCATGGCCGCGGCCTCGCCCGGGCCGGACGACCTCGTCGTCGTCGATCTCGGCCTGCCCGGCGTGGGCGGGCAGCACGTCGTCAAATGGCTGAAGGCGCTCGCCGCCCCCCCGCGCATCGTCGCGATCTCGGGGCGGCCCCGCCTCGACATCGTGGCCGCCCTGCGCGACCTGCCGGGCCTGCCGCTCCTGCGCAAGCCCCTCGCCCCCGAGGCGATCACCCCCTATCTTTGAGGCGGGGGGTCGGCTGAGCGCCGTGGGGGCGCCCCTGGCGCGGAGGCACAATCGTCGATCGACATGGCCGGCCTCCGCCATCCGGGGCGCGATCCGTCGATGATCGAGTTTGCGCGCGCGATGGGGCAGGAGTGAGCCGCGCCGTCTCGGCCCTCGGGCGCGACGGCACCATCGCCCATGGCCGGCAGGACGAGGTGCGCAGCGGGGATGTCCGGCGACTGTGCCGCCTCACCGGCTCGCATGAGGCGTCCCCCGCCTCCCGAGGGAGCCGGGATCCGGCTCTCCGCCTCCGGGCCGCCTCGCGAGAGGCGGCCCTTCCCGTCGCCCTGCGCCGATCGCAACGCTCCGTCGCGTCGCGATCCATGGACAAGCAGCCGGCAAGGGCCGACAAAGGCCGGACGCCCGGCGCGGCTCCCCCGAGACGACGCCGGGCGTCCTGGGACGGGTGCGTCGCCGCTCCCCATCCGCACGCGACCATAGGGCTCCCCGGAGGCCGATTCGTTGATCGAGCGCAAACCCTCCCGGAATGATCGCGGCCCCCTCGGCGCGGTCCTCGTCCAGGCGGGGCAGGTCCTCGCGGCGGCCGCGGGCGGGCTCGCCTTCGACGCCCTCGGCATCCCGGCGGCCTGGCTCTCCGGCGCGGTGGCGGCGATCGTCGCCCTGGGAGCCCTCGGCGTCGCCCGCCCGCTCGCGCGGCCCGTGGCGGATGCCGGGATGCTCCTCGCGGGCGTCGTCATGGGCGCCGGGATCACGCCGCAGGCCCTGGAGGCCATGGGTCGCTACCCCGCGAGCCTCGCGATCCTCGCGGTCGCGATCTTCGCCGTCACGGGTGCCTCCGCCCTCTACCTGGTGCGGGTCTCGGGCTGGCGGCGCGACGACGCGGTGCTGGCCTCGGTGCCCGGCGCGCTCACCACGGTCATGGCGGTCGCCGCCGACCGGCGCGCGGCGGTCGGGCCGATCGCCATCGTCCAGACGGTGCGCCTGCTCGCGCTGGTGGCGGTGCTGCCGAGCCTTGTCAGCCTCGCGGGCGGGGGCGGAGGCGGCGCCCTGCCGGGGGAGGGGGCCGCGGTCGCCGGCGTGCCCGCCTTCGCGGCGACGCTCGCCCTCGGCCTCGCGGGCGGGCTCCTCCTGGAGCGCCTGCGCGTGGCCGCGCCGCTGCTGCTCGGGGGCACGCTCGCCAGCGCGCTCCTCCACGGCTCGGACCTCGCGCCGGGGGTGGCCCCGCCCGCCCTCGCGGCCCTCGCCTTCGTCCTGGTCGGGATCTACATCGCCGAGCGGGTGCGCACCATCGACGGCGCCGCCCTGCGGCGCACCCTGCCGGCCGCGCTCGGCTCCCTGGCGGTGGGCGTCGCGGTCGCGGGCGCGTTCGCGGCCGCCAGCGCCGCCCTGGTGCGGGTGGGTCTCGCCGACGCTCTCGTGGCCTTCGCGCCCGGCGGCCTCGAGGCCATGATGGTGCTGGCCCTCGTGCTCCACCTCGACCCGCTCTATGTGGGCGTGCACCACCTGGTGCGCTTCCTGGGGATCGGGTTCCTGCTGCCGGTGATGTTCCGGGGGGCGGGGCGGGGGTGAGCGTCGGGGCGCCGCCTCACGACTCCTCGTCGACGTAGCGTTCCGTCACGGCGCCGTCGAGGAAGCGGCGACGCGCCGCGCCGACGACCTCGGGCGGAAGCAGGCGGGCGTTGATGCCCATCCGGTCGGGGTCGCGGTTCAGCGGGGACCAATGGGTGACGCAGCCGCAGGCCCGGCAGCGGTGGAAGGCGAGGCTGCGGTCGTCCCATTCATAGGTGTCGGTCGCGGCGTCCGGCGGCGCGAGGCGCACCTGGTCGGGCCGGTAATAGGCCCAGAGCACGCCGTAGCGGCGGCAGATGGAGCAGTTGCACGCGGTCACCTCCGCCGGGGCGTTGTCGAGGGTGAGCCGCACGGCGCCGCAATGGCAGGAGGCCTCGATCATGCGGCGAGACTGCCATCGGCCCGCCGGGGGCGCAATGCGCGCGCGGGCTCGCGGCCCCTCATTTCCGCCGCTCGACCTCCTCGTCCTCGTCCTGCCCGCGCTCGATCTCGGCGCCGATGGCCTCGATGGAGGCGCCCTCCTCGATGCGCTTGCGGATGTCGACCAGGCGGGTGACCTGCTGGACGATGGTGGGGACGTGGTCGAGATTCTCCATCAGGCGCCAGACATAGACCAGGATGGCGAAGATATCGCCCGTCTCCGTGGTGGGCAGATAGGTCGCCCGGATCAGCACCGCCACGAAGACGAGGATCGAGAGCACCTCGACCGCCGTCCAGTTGAAGGCCTCGGCGTCCGACAGCTTCACCCGGCAGGTCCGCACGCCGAGGAAGTGCCGGCGCACCTCCTCCGGATCCGAGGTCTCGATGATGTCGAC
>DASPJU010000092.1:0-3696 GCA_035628475.1 Salinarimonas sp.
CGAGCGGCTCGCGCGCATGGAGGCGGTGGCCCGCGACCTCGGGGGCCGCGTCGGGCGGGCACGACCTGGACCGGGCCGCGCGAGCCGCGCGAGGGGAGGACCTCGGCGAAGCTGTAGGCGTCGCCGCCGCAGCCCGTCCCGACCGCGAGCGCGCGGTCGCGCGCGACGGTCGCCCGCTCTTCGGAGAGGGGGCCGGGCTCGCTCGCCAGGACGAGGAGCGCGCCGCCGATGAGGGTCCAATGTGCCGGCATGGATCAGGGACTCCGGGATCGGGCGCGGCTTCGCAAGGACGGTGCCGCCTTATGCCAGGTCGAAATCGACCACCAGGGGGAGGTGATCGGAGGCGACGCGGGCGAGCGGATCCCGGGGCACGTGGGCGGCGCGCACGCGGATGCTCTCGCCGACCCAGACATGGTCGATGCGCAGCACCGGCAGGGCGTTGGGGAAGGTGCAGCGGGGCGGCCCCTCGAGAAGGGTCTGGGCGTCGCGCAGCGGGCTCTCGGCGAGGCGCCTGTAGGCCCGGCTCACCGGCGTGGCGTTGAGATCGCCCATCAGCAGGCGCGGCTCGCGGCATTCGGGATGGCCGAGCCAGTCGGGCCCGAGCAGCGCCTCCGCCTGCTGCAGGCGCTCGCGGCCGCCGAGCCCCAGATGGGTCGTGACCACCTGGACCTCGCGGCCCCCGATCTCCACCGCCGCCCAGATCGCGCCGCGCGGCTCGAGCTTGCCGGCCCGCGGCAGCCGGGCGGCCCGCACCAGCCGCGAGGGCCGGGCGGTGAGGAGCGCGACGCCGTACTGGTAGATCCCAAGATCGATGCAGGGGAGGAAATGCGCGCTCATCCCCAGGGCCTCGGCGATGACCGCGACATGGTTGCCGAAGCGGCCCGGGACGATGTCGATCTCCTGCAGCCCGATCACGTCGGCCGCGCAGGCCCGCAGCACGCGGGCGATCCGCTCCGGCGCCTGGCCGCGGTCGAGGCCGACGCAGCGGCGCACGTTGTAGGTCACGACGCGGGGCATGGTCCTCCGGGGCGGCGACAGGGCTCAAGGCGGGAAACCGGGGCTCCCGGGCCCGGTTCCGGCGCTGGACATCCGGGCGCGGCGCCCCCATCTGCGGGCGACACCCTTGGACGATCATGAGCGACATCTCCAGCATCGCCGTCATCGGCGGCGGCCCGGCCGGGCTGATGGCGGCCGAGACCCTGGCGCGCGCCGGTCGCGCCGTCACGGTCTACGACCGCATGCCGAGCCCCGGCCGCAAGCTCCTCCTGGCGGGCCGCGGCGGGCTCAACCTGACCCACAGCGAGGAGATGGCCCGCTTCCTGCCCCGCTACGGGGCGGCGGAGGCGCATCTGCGCGCCGCGATCGACACCTTCCCGCCGACCGCGCTGCGGGCCTGGGCGGCGGAGCTGGGGCAGGAGACCTTCGTGGGCTCGAGCGGGCGCGTCTTTCCCGCCGCCTTCAAGGCCTCGCCGCTCCTGCGCGCCTGGCTGCGCCGTCTCGAGGGCTTGGGGGTGCGGCTCGCGTCCCGCCATGCCTTCGCGGGCTGGGACGAGGCGGGCCGGCTCCTGATCGAGGCGCCCGAGGGACCGCGCGCGCTCGCCCCCGCCGCGAGCGTGCTGGCCTTGGGCGGCGCCTCCTGGCCCCGGCTCGGCTCGGACGGCGCCTGGGCCGGGCGCTTCGCGGCGGCCGGCATCCGGGTGAGCCCGCTGCTCCCCGCCAATGCGGGCTTCCACGTCGCCTGGTCCGAGCACCTGCGCGAGCGCTTCGCCGGCGAGCCCCTGAAGCGCGTCGCCCTCGCCTTTCGCGGCCGGAGCGCCCGGGGCGAGGCGGTGATCACCCGCCACGGGATCGAGGGCGGCGCCGTCTACGCGCTCTCGGGCCCCTTGCGCGACGCGATCCTGGCCGAGGGCTGGGCTGTGGCGGAGGTGGACCTGCGCCCCGACCTCCCCCTCGACGACCTGACGCGCCGCCTGTCGCGCCCGCGCGCCGGCCAGTCCGCCTCCACCTTCCTGCGCAAGGCCGCCGCCTTGAGCCCGGCGGCGATCGCGCTCCTGCGCGAGGCCGGCAGGGCGCTG
The DNA here is from genome assembly GCA_035628475.1 of Salinarimonas sp. Taxonomy (GTDB): domain Bacteria; phylum Pseudomonadota; class Alphaproteobacteria; order Rhizobiales; family Beijerinckiaceae; genus Salinarimonas_A. The sequence continues at coordinate 2,076 of DASPJU010000092.1, forward strand.
CCCGTGGAGCCCGCGGCGCTCGCGGGCCTCATCAAGGCGGTCCCGCTGCGGCTCACCGGTCCCTTCGCCATCGAGCGCGCGATCTCGAGCGCGGGCGGCGTGCCCTTCGACGAGATCGACGAGAGCTTCATGCTGCGCCGCCGCCCGGGGGTCTTCGTGGCGGGCGAGATGCTCGACTGGGAAGCGCCCACCGGCGGCTACCTCCTCCAGGCCGCCTTCGCGACGGGAGTCGCGGCGGCGCGGGGCGCGCTGGGCTGGCTGGCGAGGGGCGAGGACTCGTGCGGCACCATGTCCGCAGGCGTGGCCGGCGACCTGAGGGCGAACCCGCATTGACGCACCCCGCCCGAAGCAGCGACATCCCCGCGACGATGGACCCGCTGCAGATCCTCCACGACGTCTTCGGCTATTCCTCCTTCCGCCCCGGGCAGGAGGAGATCGTGCGCGCCGTGATCGCGGGCGAGGACCTGCTCGCCATCATGCCCACGGGCGCCGGCAAGTCGATCTGCTACCAGCTGCCGGCGCTCGCCCGCGACGGGCTCACCGTCGTGGTCTCGCCCCTGATCGCGCTCATGCGCGACCAGGTGGCGGCCCTGCGCAACAACGGCGTCGAGGCCGGCGCCCTCAACTCCTCCATCGACGACGAGGAGCGCCGGCGGATCGCGGCGGGGGTGCGCGAGGGGACCCTGAAGCTCCTCTACGTGTCGCCCGAGCGCCTCGCCCACGGCAACACGATCGAGTGGCTCGCCCGCTCCAGCGTGCGCCTCATGGCGATCGACGAGGCGCATTGCGTCTCGCAATGGGGCCACGACTTCCGGCCCGAATATGCCGCCATCGGCGAGGCGCGCCGGCGCCTCGACGGGGTCCAGACGGTCGCCTTCACGGCGACCGCGGACGTCGCGACCCGCGAGGACATCGTCGAGCGCCTGTTCGAGGCGCCCCCGCGCCTCTTCGTGCACGGGTTCGACCGGCCGAACCTCCGCCTCGCCTTCGCGGCCAAGGACAACACCCGCAAGCAGCTCCTCGCCTTCCTCGATCGCCACAAGGGCGAGAGTGGCATCGTCTATTGCTCCTCGCGCAACGCCACCGAGCGGATCGCCGCGATGCTGTCCGGGGAGGGCTTCCGCGCGCTGCCCTATCATGCGGGCATGGACCAGGGCGAGCGCGACCGGCACCAGGACGTGTTCCTCCAGGAGGACGGCGTCGTGGTGGTGGCCACGGTCGCCTTCGGCATGGGCATCGACAAGCCCGACGTGCGCTTCGTGGCCCACGCCGCCATGCCGAAATCCATCGAGGCCTATTACCAGGAGATCGGGCGCGCGGGCCGGGACGGCGGGCCCGCCGACACGCTCACGCTCTACGGCCTGGAGGACATGCGCCTGCGCCGCCTCCAGATCGAGGACAGCGGCATGGGCGACGAGCAGAAGCGCGTCGAGCGCCAGCGCCTCAACGCGCTGGTGTCCTTGTGCGAGGCTCCCGTCTGCCGGCGCCAGACGCTGCTGGCCTATTTCGCGGAGGAATCCGCTCCTTGCGGCCATTGCGACCTGTGCCAGGAGGGGGCGATCTCCTTCGACGGCACGGTCGAGGCGCAGAAGATCCTCTCAGGCATCCTGCGGACGGGCGA
>DASPJU010000093.1:0-3084 GCA_035628475.1 Salinarimonas sp.
GGCGCGCCTCGACGTCGGCGTCGAGCCAAAGCTCCTGATTCGGTTTGAAAGAGAGCTTCAGCACGTCGATGACGCCGTCGAGAACGTCGAAGACCTTGCCGTCGGCCAGCTTCATCTGTCCCGTCATGCCCGCGCTGAGGCCGTAGGTGATGGCGTCGAGCGGCGTGAAGGTGTGGTCGTAGACGGCCACGACCGCCGTGCCCGCGACGGCGGAGATTGCCGAGCTCGTGTCGACGGCGCCGTACCCGAGCAGCGTCCGCGCGGAGGTGGCCGCGTTCGCGCCGGTGGAGAACTTGAGTACGAAGACGCCCGAGTTCTTCGTGATCGTGAGGATCCCGGTCGCCACGGCGAAGGTCACGGTGTAGGTCGCCGCGGTGTCGTTGGCGGCCTCGAGCTGGTCCTTGACCTCCTTGCAGAGCGAGAGCGCGACGCTGCTGTCGGCACCCATCTTGTAGGTGCCCGAGGTGAGGGTCGCCGTCTTCTCCGCCCCGCCGTCCTCGGTGAAGTTGATCTTGTTGTTCGTGCTGTCGACGGTGAAGCTGGCGACCTCAGCCGAGGAGACCTGGCCAAAGGCGAGCTTCAGGAGGTCCATGGTCAGGCCCGTCGGATAACCGAAGGCCGGGATCGTGTACTTCGGCGCCAGGGTCCCGAGGATTGCCTGCTTCTTCGACGCGCGCCCGGAGATCCGGCCCGGGACGATGAGCTGCGGGTTGATGGCCGGCGCGATGCCGTTCTCGCGCAGGGCGAGGAGCTGCGTCGCGTCGGTGATGGTGCCGGCGCCGAAGGTGGATTCGAGCCTGAACCCGAACTTCTTGTAGATCAGCAGGGCTTCGTTGGACATGGTTTTACTCTCCTATGGCGCGGATACCGAGGCCCGGTACTGGCACCTCACGACCATCTCGACGCCGGCGAAGGGCTGCCAAGCGCCCTTGTCGGTGTCCACTTCCACGATCTCCGTGAGCGTCGCGTACCCGCCGCGGGTGATGTCCACCATGAGGGCCTTGGTGATGTCCTCGATGAGGTTGTCGAGGCGCTGCTCGAGAGCCTCGTCGTCGGCGGCGTTGGCCGCCTTGACGTAGCCCACGACGGACACGCGGAGGTCGGAGCGGAACTGTGTATTCGTGACGTTAGTCCGCACCTCGTCGGCCCCGGCGACGTAGCAGACCGGGAACTTGTCGGCGGGCACGCTGTCGAAGGCCTTGAGGCCGCGCTTGGCCTCGCCGATGGTGAAGTTGTAGCCGCCGCCCGTAGTGACGGCCGCGAGCGTGGACGCGATGTTGTCGAGGATCCTCTTCCGGTTGCTGTTAGCCATATCAGCGCATCGCCTCTTTCATGGCGTATCCCGCCTGCTTGTTGATGATCTCGATGATTGAGTCCTTCGCATCTTTGAGCGCCGTGCTCAGGAAGGGGCGGGGCTTGATATTGAGGTTCATTGAGTGGCCCCGGACCTGCTGGACGATGAAGCCGCGCTGCCGCCCGAAGACCACCTTGACGCGCCTCTCGTGGGCCTTCACCGGGACCACGCCGCGGAAGCCCTTCTCGTGGGGCTTGGCGTAGGGTAGGTTCGAGCCGATGATGACGCGGTCGCCGCTGATGCGGAACTGGGTGGAGCGTGCGAGGTCCCCGGAGACGCGCCCGAGCTTGCCCGGCCGCGGCCCGCGCAGGTAGTCCTCGCGCGAGCGGCCAACGACCTCCTGGCCCGCCAGCTTCAGCATGACGCTCTGCCGCGCGATGATGCCGATGCGGAACTTCCGCAGTTTGTTCGGCAGGCCCTCGAGGCCCTTGGCCTGCACCGCGAACACGAGACTCATACGCCGATCCTCCGGTACCGCTCGAGGATCTGCACGGCCTGCTTCGGGAAGGTCTCCATGTCGAGGGTGACCGTCCGGTCTCCGACCGACTGGCTGATCTCGCCGAGGAGAAGCTTGCTCTGGATCTTGTACTCCTTGGCGCAGATGAGCTTGGCGGCGTGCGCGAGGTCGGCGGGGATCGTCGACCAGCCGGCGACGTAGACGATCTTCACGTTCTTGCGGCCACGCTGGAACGCCCAGTTGAAGAGCTCGACGATCCCGGCGTCCCACGAGTTCTGGTCGTTGCTGATGTAGTAGCTCGAGGAGATCACCGTGCTCGCGCCGCCGGCGAAGACCCGGGTCGTGTCGTCCTCGATGCTCGTCACGCTGATGATCGGGTAGTGCTTGACGTGCAGCCGGCTCCCGTCGCCGTCGTGGTACTCGGTGTAGGTCGTGGCGAGGATGTCGCGGCCCACGTACTTAGGGATGATCTTGTCGACGGCGTCGCGGATCGCCGTGATGATCGTGTCGTTGGTCGACGACGTCTCCTGGAGATAGGCCTTCAGGTCCGTGACCGAGACGAGGGTGGTCGCGTCAGGCATGAGGGACCCCCGGGCGGAAGCGCGGCAGCATGGCGCGGTGGAAGACCGGCGGATCGGGGTCGTAGTCCGGAGACAGGATGAGGCGCTCGATGTCCTCCAGGACGATCTCGAGGGTGATAGGTCTGGCCGGCCCCAGGCGGACGTTTCTCAGATGGTCGAAGTTGGCGTCCTTCATCGGCAGGCCCCCTCCCCCGTCGTCTCCAGCACCGCGCACCGGTCCGCCTCGATCAGCACCCGCCTCGCGATGTCCCCGCGCGCGCCCGCGAGGGCGATGCGGCGTTCCATGAGCGGGACGTACGTGGGCGCCAGGTCCTGCGCGCGGTCGAGAGCCGCCTGCGCGGCACTCGTCCGGTCCGGCCGGGTATGCATGGTCTCGTGCAGGAGGGCCGTCCCGAGGACCTCGTGCGCGCCGGGATCCCGCGGGTGCATCTCGGCGGCCTCCCGCGCGATCCGGACAGCGAGGCCGGCCATGCCCGGGCGCTCCGCCTCGGGGGCGAGGAAGGTCATGCCGTGGAGGGTGGCGAGCTGGTTGAGGCGGTACTGCATCTCCCAGGGGTTGAGCTGCGCGGCGCGGTTGGCCTCGACGGCCACGCGGACGGTGTCGCCGGCGGCCGCCGCCAGGGTCGCGCGGCGCTCGGCGCGCTCCGCGGCCGCCAAGCGCAGGACCAGGACCGCCACGCCCGCGAGAGCAA
>DASPJU010000094.1:0-2437 GCA_035628475.1 Salinarimonas sp.
CGATCCTGCGAGCGGCCGGTCGTACTCGGACGCAACCTCCATGAACAGATCGTGCGGGTGCTGTCGATCGTGGATGGTGTCGCCGTCGCACATCTCACCGGTGGCCAGCAGGTTCGGGTACCCGCAGCCGGAGAGGGTCCATGGTTCGAGGCTCGTCATCATCCGGAGAGTGACACGCCCGAGCCCCAGGGGTCGCCGCCCCATCGCCATCAGCCAGTTGATGCTTCCCGCCTGCTGCCCGCGCCGGTGATCGCCGCCCGACTCGTACAAGTACTGCGCGAACGCATTGCCGTGCAGCATCAGGCTCCAACCCTTGAACTCCCGATGCACGCCGTACATCGGCGACGCGGCGGGAAGCCAGGCGGTGCCGGATGCCTCACGTGCCTCGAACAGCGTCGCGCCAGCGCCTTCGGCGGCGTGGTGATGCTGGGTCGTCGAACCGCCCGGCTCCTGCGCTGACGCTGAAGCCGCGACCGTGAGCGCCGCCGCGACGATCGCGGCACGACACGTTCCTGGGTGATTAGCCATCAGTGATGCAGTTTGCCACTGAGGGTGCGGCTTGAGAATCTCTGCGTCTCCAGTCCTCTGGTGAGACGCTTCCCTTCGTCTCCTCCGTCCAGTTCGGGTCCTCCTCAGAACCAGACCCGCACTCCTGCCGCGAACCGCGTGCCCTGCGCGTCCTCGCCCGCCGCTTCGGCCAGATCGGCAGTGCCGAAGAACTTGCGGGACCACACGACGCCGACGTAGGGCGCGAACTCGCGGCGGAACTCGTACCGCAACCGCAGGCCTGCCTCCCCCGAGCTCAGGCCCGCCCCCACTCCGCGTTCGGGGTCGGACTTGCCGTAGATATCCAATTCGGCGAGCGGCTGGAGCACGAGGCGATTGGTCAGCAGCAGCTCGTACTCTGTTTCGAACCGGAAGTGCGTGCGCCCCGATCCGCCGAAGTACGCCGTCGCCTCCACTTCGAACCAGTACGGCGCCAGCCCCTGGATGCCCACAGCGGCCCACGTCCGGGCGGGACCCGGCTCGAAGTCCTGTCGGACGCCAGCCACGACATCCCACCAGCGCGCAATCGCGCGCCCGTAGAGGAAATGCGCCTCCGCGGCTTCAAGGCCGCCGTCCTCACCTTCTCCCTCCGTCCGGAACCAGAATCGGTCGCGGTCGCGGCCGATCCATCCCTGGTTGTCCCAACTCAGCCCGCGGGCGCCGCCACCGCCCTGCCATTCCAGCTGATCGAACAGAACGTAGTAGTGCACCGCCTGATCGTGCACCGTATGCCCTTCGACGTCCGGGAACGCCGCCGCCCGATCCGCGTCGGTGATGGGCGGAATGCCCGGAGCGGGCGCGGACTCAGGGGCATGGTGGTGCCCGGAATGATCTTCCTGGGCGGGAGGCTTCGTCGGCGCCTGCTGGGCACCTCCGTGCCCGGCATGTCCCTGGCCGGACGCCGACACGGGGCCGACCAGGGCGAGGAGCGCTAGGGCAGCAAAGTTACGCATGGTGATCATGGCGCTCACTCCTCCACCCGCACTTCCCGGAACATGCCGGCTTCCATGTGGAACAGCAGGTGGCAGTGATATGCCCAGCGGCCAAGCGCGTCGGCCGTGACGCGATAGCTTCGTCTCGTCCCGGGAGGCATGTCGACCGTATGCTTCCGCACCTGGAAGTTGCCGTGGTCGTCCTCGATATCGCTCCACATGCCGTGCAGGTGTATGGGATGCGTCATCATCGTGTCGTTCACGAGCACGATGCGCAGGCGTTCACCATACGTGAGCCGCACCGGTTCCGCGTCGGAGAACTTGATGCCGTCGAACGACCAGGCAAACCGCTCCATGTGCCCCGTCAGGTGCAGCTCGATCGTCCGGCCAGGCTCCCGGCCATCCGGGTCGTCGAACAGGCTCCTCAGGTCGGCGTAGGTCAACACGCGCCGGCCGTTGTCCCTCAGCCCGATGCCGGGATCGTCGAGCCGCGACGCCGGCATCATCGTCTGCATGTCGACGAGAGCGTTGCCTTCCTCGCTTTCCGGGTGGGCCTGCATTTCCATGCTGCCCATGTGATGCCCCGCGTGGGGATCGCCGGGAGTGGACGCGGGCGGCGCGGGCACTTCGTTCATGTCGTGCCCATGGCCCATGTCCGCCATGGTCAGCAGCGGTCGGGGATCCGGTTGCGGCACCGGCGCACTGAGGCCCTCGCGCACGGCGAGCGTCCCGCGCGCGTAGCCGGTGCGATCCATGGCCTGCGCGAAGATGGTGAACGCGTCCTGGCCGGACGGCTCGACGATCACGTCCATCGTTTCGGCCACCGCAATGCGGAACTCGTCCACCGTCACCGGATGGACGTACCGCCCATCGGCCTCGACCACCGTCATCTTCAGGCCCGGGATGCGCACGTCGAAGTAGGTCATCGACGAGCCGTTGATGAACCGGAGCCTGACGCG
>DASPJU010000095.1:0-2485 GCA_035628475.1 Salinarimonas sp.
CGGCGCTCTCCTCGTGGCATGGCGTCGATGCGCGGGACGGGGTCCTCCCCGCGCGGGCGAAAACCCCCGCACGAAAGACCGGGAGGGCGCCCGGCGCAAGGGGGAACCCCTCAGAAGTCGAGGTCGTCGTCGGCGTCCGGCTCGATCGGGACGGGCGCGTCCTCGCCCGGGACGCCGTCCGCGGGCGCGGCGTCCTCGCCCGCCTCATCGGCGCGCTGGCGCACGTCGACGATCCGGGCGCCGGGGAAGCGCTCCAGCACGGCCTGCACGAGCGGGTGGCTCGCGGCGTTGGACTTGATCTCGCGGGCGGCGGCGTCCGCCTGCTCGCGCAGCGTCGGCTGGCCGGGCTCGGAGGAGAGCGCCACCATCCAGCGCCGGCCGGTCCACTCGGACAGCACCCGGGCGAGATCGCCCGCGAGGTTGCGGTTGCCGCCCTCGGCGAGCGCGAACTCGATCTGCCCCTCCTCGAAGCGCACGAGGCGCACGTCGCGCTCGAGGGCGGTCTTGAGCAGGATGTTGCGCTGCTCGCCCGCGAGCGCCACCACGTCCTCGAACCGGCGAAGCCGCACCTCCGGCGCCGCCGGCGCCGGCTGCGGCCGGACGGGGGCGGGCTCGAGGGTGGACGTGGCGAGGACCGGGCGCTGGGCGAGCGCGTTGGCGCCGCTGGAGCGGGGCGCGCCGCCGGAACCGGCGGGACCCGCCCCGCTCGGCAGGGCGCCGCCCTCCCGGATCAGGCGGATCGCCTCGTCGGGGGTGGGCAGGTCGGCGGCATAGGCCATGCGCACGAGCGCCATCTCGGCGGCGGCCAGGGGACGGGAGGCCCCCTGCACCTCGGGGATCGCCTTCAGCAGGATCTGCCAGGCGCGCGACAGGGTGCGCACCGACAGGCCTTCCGCGAAGGCCGCGCCGCGTTCGCGCTCGACCTCGGTGAGCGAGGGGTCCCGCGCCGCGTCCGGCACGAGCTTGAGGCGGGTCACCAGATGGGTGAAGGAGGCCAGCTCCTGCAGCACCGCGGCCGGATCGGCGCCCGCGTCGTACTGGCCGCGCAGCGCCAGGAAGCTCGCCGGCACGTCGCCGCGCATCACCGCCTCGAACAGGTCGATCACGACGGCCCGGTCGGCGAGGCCCAGCATGTCGCGCACGGTGCCGATCCCGACCTCGCCCGCGCCGTGGGCGATGGCCTGATCGAGCAGCGAGAGCGAGTCGCGCACCGAGCCCTCGGCCGCGCGCGCGATGGCCGAGAGCGCCTCGGGCTCCGCCTGGACGCCCTCCAGGCCGCAGATCCGGTTGAGGTGCTCCACCAGCACGCCCGCCTCGACCCGGCGCAGGTCGAAGCGCTGGCAGCGGGACAGGATGGTGACCGGGACCTTGTGGATCTCGGTGGTGGCGAAGACGAACTTGGCGTGCGGGGGCGGCTCCTCCAGCGTCTTCAGGAAGGCGTTGAACGCCCCCGTGGAGAGCATGTGGACCTCGTCCACGATATAGACCTTGTAGCGCGCCGAGACGGGGGCGTAGCGCACCGCGTCGTTGATCTGGCGCACGTTGTCGACGCCGTTGTTGGAGGCCGCGTCGATCTCCATCACGTCGATGTGCCGGCCCTCGACGATCGCCTCGCAGTGCAGGCCCATCTCCGGCAGATCGATGGTGGGCCCGCCCGAGCCGTCCCGGCGCTGGTAGTTGAGGCCCCGCGCCAGGATGCGGGCGGTCGTGGTCTTACCCACGCCGCGCACGCCCGTGAGCATCCAGGCCTGGGGGATGCGGCCCGTGCGGAAGGCGTTGGAGAGGGTGCGCACCATCGCGTCCTGGCCGATCAGGTCGTCGAAGGAGCGCGGCCGGTACTTGCGCGCCAGCACCCGGTAGCCGGGGCCCGGCTCGGGGCGCCCGGAGGGGGCGGGCGGGGCGTCGAACCCGGCGAAGCCGGGCTCGTCGTCGGAGGGCAGTCCGCTCGGCAGGTCGGTCATCGGGGCACTGTGACGGGTCGCGGCGCGGGGTCAAGGCCGACGCATGTCATCCCCGGCCGGAGGCGGCTTGTCCGCCGGAGGGGACGGGGTCCGGCCCAGGCAACGTCGTCGCGCAGCGACGCGATCCGCCCCGCCGAGGGGCCCTGAATGGGCAAGGAGCGCGCCTGCGGCGCACGTTGTAGCGCTGGATCCCCTTCCCCTCCGCCCTGACGGGCTCCGGCCGGGGATGACACTGGGTGCCTTGGGGAAGAACCGGTGGGAGGCTGGACAGAGACCCGCTCGGTCTCGTTAGGGCTGCTTCCTTCCGGACCTGACCCGGTTGGCGAGTGAAACGTCCCTCGCCAACCTCCCGCGCCGTATATGACGGCCCGCGCGGCGGGATGCAAGCGGGTTGCCTCCCTCCGACAGCACCGCCATGCTTCGGGAAAGAGAGAGGCCAAGGCAGGGAAAGGCCATGCGGATGACCACGATCCCGGTGCGCCTCACCGTCCTCGCGCTGCTTGCGAGCCTGTCCGTGCCCGCCG
>DASPJU010000096.1:0-3556 GCA_035628475.1 Salinarimonas sp.
CGTCCTGCCCCGCCTCGTCGACATCCACACCCATCTCGACAAGGGCCATATCTGGCCGCGCAAGCCCAACCCCGACGGCACCTTCACGGGCGCGCTCGAGGCCGCGGGAGCCGATCGGGAGGCGCGCTGGAGCGCCGAGGACGTGCGCCGCCGGATGGACTTCTCCATCCGCTGCGCGCTCGCCCACGGCACGGGCGCGATCCGCACGCATCTCGATTCGATCGGGCCCCAGACCGCGATCTCCTGGCCCGTCTTCGCCGAGATGCGCGAGCAATATGCCGGGCGCATCGCCCTCCAGGCGGTCGCGCTCTTCTCCCTGCTCGCCGCCATCGAGACCCCTGACGAGTTTGGCGCCGTCGTCGAGACCACGGCGCGGCACGGCGGGATCCTGGGGGGCGTGACCTATCTCGGCCAGGCTCCGGACGGGCGCACGGACGCGGCCCTCGACCGGGTGTTCGAGGCCGCGATCGCCCACGGGCTCGACCTCGACTTCCACGTGGACGAGAGCGAGGCGCCCGACGCCCGCACCCTGGAGCGCGTCGCCGACGCCGCCATCCGCCACCGCTTCCGGGGCAAGATCGTGGCGGGCCATTGCTGCTCGCTGGCGCTGATGGGCGAGGCGGACGCCGCGCGGGTGATCGCCAAGGTCGCGGAGGCGCGCGTCGCCGTCGTGTCCCTGCCCATGTGCAACATGTATCTCCAGGACCGGCGGCCCGGGCGCACCCCGCGCTGGCGCGGCGTGGCGCCGCTGCACGAGCTCGCGCAAGCGGGGGTGGCCGTCATGGCGGCCTCGGACAACACCCGCGACCCGTTCTACGCCTATGGCGACCTCGACATGCTGGAGGTCCTGCGGGAGGCGACCCGCATCCTCCAGCTCGATCACGCGGGCCGGGACTGGATCCGCGCGGTCGCCTGCACGCCCGCCGACATCATGGGCCTCGACCGGCACGGCCGCCTGGAATCGGGCGACGCCGCCGACATGATCATCACCCGCGCCCGCTCCATGAGCGAGCTGCTGGCCCGCCCGCAATCGGACCGCACCGTGCTGCTGGCCGGCCGGCCGATCGACACGACCCCGCCGGATTACGCCGAGCTCGACGCGCTCATGCGTCCCTGACCGCCCGCCCATCGGAGAGCCCCCGTCCATGAATGCCCGCCATGACATCGCCGCCCTGAAGAGCCGCCTCGGCGGGATCAGGACGGAGGAGAACCCGGCGCTGGTTCGCCAGAAGTCGCGGGACTTCTACTGGTACTCGCCGATCCTCAAGCGCCAGCTCGAGCACGTCACGGCCGACATCGTGGTGAGCCCCACCTCCGAGGCGCAGGTGGTCGAAACGCTCGCGGCCTGCCACGCGCTCGGCATCCCAGTGACGCCGCGGGGCACCGGCACGGGCAATTACGGCCAGGCCATGCCGCTGTCGGGGGGCGTGCTGCTCGATCTCTCGGGCTTCAACCGGGTGAAGGAGATCGGAGCGGGCCGCGTCGTCGCCGAGCCCGGCGCCGTCATTGCGGCGATCGACCGCGAGACGCGGCCCCAATCGGGGCAGGAGATGCGCCTGCATCCCTCGACCTACTCGACCGCCTCGATCGGCGGCTTCATCGCGGGGGGCTCGGGGGGCGTGGGCTCGATCCGCTGGGGAGGCCTGCGCGACGCCGGCAACATCATCCGCCTCAAGGTGGCGACCATGGAGGCGAGCCCGCGGGTGATGGAGATCGAGGGCGAGGACCTGCACAAGGTGGCGCACGCCTACGGCACCAACGGCATCGTCACCGAGGTCGAGATGCCGCTCGCGCCCGCCTACCCCTGGGTCGACGTGATCGTCGGCTTCGACACGCTGCGAGCGGCCACCGAGTACGCCAACGCGGTGGGCGAGGCGGACGGGCTTCTCATCAAGCAGCTCGCCGTGATCGACGCGCCGGTGCCGCACGACTATTTCCTGCGCCACCAGAAATACCTGCCCCGGGACAAGGCGGTCGCGACCGTGATGGTGGCGGCGCACGCCCTGTCCTCGCTCGTCGGCATGACGCGGCGCTTCAAGGGGGCGGAGGTGCTCTTCCGCTCGGACGCGGTTCCCGAGGCCGACCTCAAGGGCCTGCCCCCCGTCTTCGAGCTGGGCTGGAACCACACCACGCTGCGGGCCCTGCGGGTCGATCCCTCGATCACCTATCTCCAGGTGCTCTATCCCTTCCCGAACCAGGTCGAGCTCGTCGAGCGCATCCATGCCCGCTTCGGCGACGAGGTGCCCGCGCACCTCGAGTTCGTGCGATTCGACGGCAAGGTCACCTGCTTCGGCCTGCCGTTGGTGCGCTTCACCACCGAGGAGCGCCTGGAGGAGATCATGGCGATCCACGAGGAGATGGGCGCCCCCATCTTCAACCCGCACCGCTACACGCTGGAGGAGGGCGGCATGAAGCAGACCGACGAGGTCCAGCTCGCCTTCAAGCGCGAGGCCGACCCGCAGGGCCTGCTCAATCCGGGCAAGATGATCGCCTGGGAGGATCCCGCCTACGACTACAGGTCGGGCAAGACCTTCCTGTTCCGGGGGCTGGCGGAGGCGGGGTAGCGCGCCGGACCGGGGGGCCCGTTCACCCTCCCCGCCAGGGGAGGGTGGGGCGCCGGATCACATCGTCTGGTAGTTCGGTCCGCCGCCGCCCTCGGGCACCACCCACATGATGTTCTGCGACGGATCCTTGATGTCGCAGGTCTTGCAGTGGACGCAGTTCTGGGCGTTGATCACGAAGCGCGGATCCCGGCGCGCGGCCTCGTCGCCGTAGACTACCTCATAGACGCCGGCCGGGCAGTAGAGGCGGGCGGGCTCCCCGTAGAGCGGCAGGTTGCGCTCGATGGGGATCTTGGGGTCCTTGAGCACCAGGTGGCTCGGCTGGTCCTCCTCGTGGTTGGTGCTCGACAGGAACACCGAGGAGAGCTTGTCGAAGGAGACCACCCCGTCGGGCTTCGGGTAGACCTTCGCCTTCACCCCGTCGATGGGCTTGAGGCACTCGTGGTCCGCCTTACCGTGCGGCAGGGTGCCCATGAGCGAGCGGCCGATGAGCTGGTGCGTCCACATGTCGAGCCCGCCCAGCATAACGCCGCCAATCGTGCCGAACTTCGACCAGAGCGGCTTGACGTTGCGCACGTGGTAGAGGTCGCTGCCGATGGCGGAGGCGCGCCAGGACTCGTCGTAGGCCGTCACCTCGTCGTGGGCGCGCCCGTCCGAGAGCGCCGCGAAGACGTGGTCGGCGCACAGGATCCCCGACAGCATCGCGTTGTGCGAGCCCTTGATGCGGGGCACGTTCACGAAGCCCGCCGCGTCCCCCAGGAGGCAGCCGCCCGGGAAGGCGAGCTTCGGGACCGACTGCCAGCCGCCCTCGACGATGGTGCGGGCCCCATAGGACAGCCGCTTGCCGCCCTCGAAGGTCTCCCGGATCATCGGGTGGGTCTTGAAGCGCTGGAACTCGTCGAAGGGCGACAGGGTCGGGTTCTCGTAATTGAGATGGACCACGAAGCCCACGGACACGAGGCCGTCGCCGTAATGATAGAGCGACGAGCCGCCGC
>DASPJU010000097.1:0-2062 GCA_035628475.1 Salinarimonas sp.
CGGCGGGCACCAGGAGCCCGCGCCCGCCCTCCCGCGGAAAGCGGTCGCCGAACACGATCCCGTGGCCCGGCGCGTCCGGGGCGGGGCAGGGATAGGTCACCGAGCCCTCCCGCTCCAGGCGCTCCCAGGTGATGTTGTCCAGCGACGGCATCACCCGCTTCATCTCGGCGAAGATCTCGGACGGGTGCGCGTAGGTCCAGGCGAGCCCCAGGCGACGGGCGATCTCCTGCGTCACCCACCAGTCGGGCCGCGCCCCTCCCGGCGCGTCCACCGCCTTGCGTCCCATCTGGACCTGGCGGTTGGTGTTGGTGGCGGTGCCGTCCTTCTCGGACCAGGCGGCGGCGGGCAGCACCACGTCGGCGAACATGGCGGTCTCGGTGAGGAAGATGTCCTGCACCACGAGGTGGTCCAGCGAGGCCAGGGCCGCGCGGGCGTGGTTGAGGTCGGGGTCCGACATGGCGGGGTTCTCGCCCATCACGTAGAGCCCCCGGATCTCGCGCCGCCCGATCGCGTCCATGATCTCGACGACCGTGAGGCCCGGCTCCGGGTCCACCTCGACGCCCCACAGGGCCTCGAAGGGCGCCCGGCGGTCGTCGGAGGCCACGGAGCGGTAGTCGGGCAGGAACATGGGGATGAGGCCCGCGTCCGACGCGCCCTGGACGTTGTTCTGGCCCCGCAGCGGGTGCAGGCCGGTGCCCGGCCGGCCGACATGGCCGCACATCAGCGCGAGCGAGATGAGGCAGCGGGCATTGTCGGTGCCGTGGGCGTGCTGGGACACGCCCATGCCCCAGAACACGATGGCGCGCTCGGCGCGGGCGTAGGATCGCGCCACGGCCCGGATCGTGTCCGGGTCGATGCCGCAGACCGGCGCCACCGCCTCGGGCGGGAAGGCCGAAAGATGCTCGCGCAGCCGCTCGAACCCCTCGGTCTGGGCCTGGATATATTGGCGGTCGTAGAGCTCTTCGGCCACGATCACGTGCATGATGCCGTTGAGCAGCGCCACGTCGGCGCCGGGGCGGAACTGCAGCATGTGGGTGGCGTGGCGCTTCAGGGCCTGGCCGCGCGGGTCCATGACCACGAGCGTCGCCCCGTTCTTGACCGCCTGCTTGAAATAGGTCGCGGCGACGGGGTGGTTCTCGGTGGGGTTGGCGCCGATCACCACGATGACGTCGGCGTTGAGCGCCTCCGTGAACGGCGCGGTCACCGCCCCCGAGCCGATCCCCTCCATGAGCGCCGCCACCGAGGAGGCGTGGCACAGGCGGGTGCAATGGTCGACATTGTTGTGCCGGAAGGCCGTGCGGATCAGCTTCTGGAAGAGATAGGCCTCCTCGTTCGAGGCCTTGGCGGAGCCGAACCCCGCCACGGCGCGCCCGCCATGGGCCTCGCGCAGGCGCGCCAACCCGCCCGCCGCGGCGTCCAGCGCCTCCTCCCATGTGGCCTCGCGGAAATGGGTCAGGGGGGCGGCGGGATCGACGTTCATCCCCTTGGGCGCGCCCTCGCGGCGGATGAGGGGCACGGTGAGGCGCTGGGGGCTCGCGATATAGTCGAAGCCGAAGCGGCCCTTCACGCAGAGCCGGTTCTCGTTCGCCGGCCCGTCCCGGCCCTCCACATAGGCGACCCGCCCGTCCCGCACCTTGAAGGAGAGCTGGCAGCCCACCCCGCAATAGGGGCAGACGCTGTCCACCGACCGCTCCGCGCCCCGTGCGCCCGCGCCCGTCTCCCGGTCGACGATGGAGGCGGGCATCAGGGCGCCCGTGGGGCAGGCCTGGACGCACTCGCCGCAGGCCACGCAGGTGGAGGCGCCCATGGGATCGGCGAGGTCGAAGACGGGAAGGTGCGCTTGCGCCGACCACGCCATGCCGATCACGTCGTTGACCTGCACCTCGCGGCAGGCGCGGGCGCATAGCGTGCAGCTGATGCAGGCCTCGAGGTTCACCGCCATGGCGGGGTGCGAGAGGTCCCGGCTCCCGCCCTCGCCCTGGGGCGCCCCGCGCGGCGGGGCCTCGACGGGCGTTCCAGGGATCTCCGACGCTGCCGGAGCGCGGTGCGTGCTTCGAGGCCC
>DASPJU010000098.1:0-5191 GCA_035628475.1 Salinarimonas sp.
CGCCGCGCCCCGCCGGATCAGCCCGTCGAGGGCTGCCGTCACGGGCTCCGCGAAGCGCGGATCCCCCGGCAGGTCCTCGCCGAAGATCTCGCGCACCGACAGGAGCGCCGGAGCGAGGCGCGCGGCCGCGAGGCCCGCCTCGTCGGCCAGCGCCCGCAGCCGCGCCGCCGTCGGGTCGCGCACGTCGATGGGGCGACCCGCCTCGTCGAGCCCCGTGACGTAGCGCATCCAGGCCGCGACGCCCAATGCCAGGCGCGGGATCGGGGCGCCCGCGTTCAGGCGGTCGCGCACGGTGCCGAGCAGGCGCTGCGGCAGCTTCTGCGAGCCGTCCATGGCGATCTGCCAGGTGCGGTGGCGCAGGGCCGGGTTGCGGAAGCGCTCCTGGAGAGAGCTCTTGTAGCCCGCGAGATCCGCGCCAGGGGGCACCGCGAGCGTCGGGCTCACCTCCTCGTCCATGAGGCCGGCGACGAGCCGGGCGAGCCCCGCGTCGCCCATGGCGTCCGCCACCGTCTCGTGTCCCGCGAGATAGCCCAGATAGGCCAGCGTCGAATGCGAGCCGTTGAGGAGGCGCAGCTTCATGAGCTCGTACGGCGCCACGTCCGAGACGAGCTGCGCGCCCGCCTCCTCGAGACGCGGGCGCCCTCCCGGGAAGCGGTCCTCGATCACCCATTGCGTGAAGGGCTCGGTGGCGATGGGCCAGGCGTCCTCGAGCCCCATGGCCTCTGCGGCGGCCGCGCGGTCGGCGTCGGTGGTGGCGGGCACGATGCGGTCCACCATGGTCGAGGGGCACGCGACCTCCCCGGCGACCCATCGGCCGAGATCCGGGTCGCGCAGGGCGGCGAGCCGGCCGATCACCCGGTGCACCGTCTCGCCGTTGGCCGGAAGGTTGTCGCAGGTCAGCACCGTGAACGGCGCGACGCCCGCTTCCCGGCGCCGGCGCAGGGCCTCGACCAGGAAGCCGGGCGCCGAGACGGGGCTGAGCGGCGTGGCGAGGTCGCGACGGATGTCGGGGTGGTCCTCCCTCAAGGCCCCCGTCGCGGGGTCGTGGCAATAGCCCTTCTCGGTCACCGTGAGGCTCACGATCCGCACCCGCGGATCCGCCATGGCGGCGACGAGCCGCTCGGGGTCCTCGGGCGCCACGAGCAGGCCGCGCAGGGCTCCGACGACGCGGGTGCGGGTGCCCTCGCCGGAGGGCACCATCACGGCATAGAGCCCGTGCTGGGACGCGAGCGCGTCGCGGGTGTCGGGGGAGCGAAGCGAGGCGCCGATCACGCCCCAGCCCCGCTCGCCGGCATTGAGCCGGTCGTCGAGATAGACCGCCTGATGGGCGCGGTGGAACGCGCCGACCCCGAGATGGACGACGCCGGCGGTGGTCGCGCGCACGTCGTAGGCCGGCCGGGAGACCGCGGCGGGCAGGTCGGAGAGGGTGTCGAGGGAGAGGCGGTCCATGGGGGTCTCGCGGGGGGTTGGGCGTGTCCCCCTCTCCCCGCGGGCGGGGAGAGGGCGGCGCCCGCGGAATGGCGGGCGACGCTGGCGCAGCGGAGCGGAGCCAGGGTGAGGGGGTGCCTCGGGACGGAGCTCGCCGTTCCAAGGCCCCTCACCCTCGCTCCGCTCGCCTCGGCCCTCGACGAGGGAAACCGAGGCCCTCTCCCCGCACGGCGGGGAGAGGGGAGCTAATGCGCCGGCTGCTGCTTGGCGCGGGCCACGATCTGGGTCGGGTTGACGAAGCGCAGCGCGATGACGAGCCAGACGAGGGTCGTGACCATGTAGATCACGGCCATGGCGTCGATGGACTGCACGGACCGCACCCCCGCCGCGAAGACCGCGTAGTAGAGCGCGACCACGAGGGTCTGGCTCGTGGGCCCCGCGGTCAGGAAGGTGAGCTCGAACATCGCGATGGTCCGCACCAGCACCAGAAGCAGGGCGGCGAGCACGCCCGGCGCCAGGATGGGCAGGAGGACGTGCAGGAACAGCCGGAAGGTCGACGCGCCGAAGACCCGCGCCGCCGCCTCGATGCGCGGATCGACCTGCTCGATGAAGGGGATCATGACCAGGATCACGAAGGGCACGGTGGGCACCAGGTTCGCGATCACGACCCCCGACATCGAGCCCGCGAGCCCCGCCCGGTACAGCACGGTGGCGAGCGGGATCCCGAAGGTGATGGGGGGCACCAGGAGCGGGAGCAGGAAGAGCAGCATCACGAGCCGCTTGCCCGGGAAGTCCCGCCGCGCCATGGCGTAGGCCGCCGGCACGCCGATGAGGCCTGAGAGCGCCACCACCAGGAACACGATCTGGAAGGTGACGATCATGACGTCGTCGAGCTGGAACTCGCGCCAGGCCGCGACGTACCAGCGCGTCGTCCAGCCGGCCGGCAGCCAGGTGCCGAGCCAGCGGGTCGCGAACGAGCTCGTCACCACGGCCGCGATGAGGCCGAACAGGTTGAGGATGAAGAAGCCGATCAGGCTCCAGATCGCGGCGGCCCACAGCCGCTCGGAGAGGGACTTGCCCCGGATCATGGCTCAACCCTTTCCGCCGCCGGCCGGGCCGCGATAGACGAGCCCCCGCGCGCCCAGCACCCCGGCGACGATGGCGAGCTGGACGAGGCCCATGATGATCGCGACCGCCGAGGCCATGGAGTAGTCGTATTCCTCGAAGGCCGCCTGGTAGGCCGCGATCGAGATCACCCGGGTCGGCCCCGCGGGCGCGCCCACCAGAACCGCCGAGGGAAAGACCGAGAAGGCCTGGACGAAGGACAGGCAGAACGTGATGGCGAGCCCCGGCAGCAGAAGCGGCAGGAAGATGTGCCGAAAGCGCTGGGCGGGCCTCGCGCCGAGCGTCGCCGCCGCGTTCTCGAGGGCCGGGTCGATGCCCGTGAGATAGGAGAGCGTGAGCAGGAACGTGAAGGGGAAACCCGTGATCAGGAGCGAGAGGAAGACGCCCCAATAATTGTTGATGAGCCTCACCGGCCCGCTCGTCAGGCCGAGCCACATCAGCGAGCGGTTGAACCAGCCCTGCGGCCCGAGATAGTTGAGCAGCCCCTCGGCCACCAGGACGGTGCCCAGCGTGATCGGGATCACGAGGATCGTGGTGAGCAGCCGCTGGCGGCGCATGAGCCGGACCCGGAACGCGATGGGCACCGCGAGCGCCAGGTTGAGCAGCGTGACGGGCAGCGCGAGCCACAGGGTCGTGGCGATCGTGCCGTAGAGATAGGAGTCCGTGAAGAAGCGGGCGTAGTTGGCGATCACCCCGCCCGCCTTGGGCTGGAAGGAGAGCCACAACCCGTAAGCGAAGGGATAGACGAAGAGCCCCAGCACGAAGAGCGCGGCGGGCAGGACGAGGAGCGTCACCCCGTCGAGCCCCCGGGCGGCCAGCCGCAGGCGCAGGCCGGGACCCGTCTCGGCGGTCGCGGCCCTCATGCCCCGCCCTCCGGGAAGACGAGAGCGCGGGTGGCGTCCGCCGCGAGCCGCACCGTCGCGCCGGTCGGCACGGGCGCCGCGGCCTGGAAGGAGACCGCGGCCCCGGCGGCGGTGCGGGCGTAGCCCACCCATTCGCGGCCGCGGAACTCCATCGAGTCGACGATGGCGGGCACGCCCGCGCCGTCCGTCGGATGCAGGTCCTCGGGGCGGGCCGAGAGCACGCCCGAGGCCCCGGCCGCGAGGCCCGCCGTCGCCTTGCCGGCGAGACGGGCCCCCTCGACCTCGAGGGTCGCGAGGCCGTTCTCGATCCCGGCGACGCGGCCGACGATGCGGTTGCGGAAGCCCATGAACTCGGCGACGTCCAGGGTCGCGGGCGCCGCGTAGAGCTCGGCCGGGGTGCCGACCTGGCGCACGCCGCCCTCGCGCATCACCACGATGCGGTCGGCGAGCGAGAGCGCCTCTTCCTGGTCGTGGGTCACGTAGATCGTCGTGGAGCCGAGCGTGTTGTGGATGCGCCGGATCTCGGCGCGCATCTCCAGGCGCAGCTTCGCGTCGAGGTTCGAGAGCGGCTCGTCCATGAGGACGAGGGGCGGCTCGATCACGATGGCCCGCGCGATCGCCACGCGCTGCTGCTGGCCGCCCGAGAGCTGGCCCGGCAGCTTGTGCTCCTGGCCCTTGAGCTGGACGAGGCCGATCGCCTCCTCGACGCGCCGGGCGATCTCGGATCTCGGCGTGCCGCGCATGGCGAGCCCGAAACCCACGTTCTTGGCGACGCTCATGTGCGGGAAGAGCGCGTAGTTCTGGAACACCATGCCGAAGCCGCGGCCTTCCGGCCGCAGGGTGTCGATGCGCCGCTCGTCGAGCCAGATGCCCCCGCCGGTGGAGGGGAGCAGGCCGGCCAGGCAGTTGAGCGCCGTCGACTTGCCGCAGCCGGAGGGGCCCAGCAGGGCGATGAACTCGCCCCGCCGGATCGTGAGGGTGACGTCCTTGAGGGCTTGCACCGTCCCGAAGGCGCGGCTCAGGCGTTCCAGCCTGAGCTCGCGGAAGTTTGCCGCGTGAATGGCCATCTCGTCCTCAACCGCGGCGCTTGGCGGCGCCGATCTCCTCGTCCCACCGACGGAAGGCGAGCACCATCTGGTCGGGCTCGAGGGGCAGCTCGACGGGGTTCTCGGCGATCAGCTTCTCGTATTGCGGCCGGCCGAATTCCTTGATGGCGTCCTGGCTCTCCTTCGGGGCCATGTCGAGGGTCACGCCCTTCACGGCGGGGCCGGGATAGAAGTAGCCCTCGTCGAAGGTGTAGGCCTGGGCCTCCCGGGAGAGCATGAAGTTCATGAGGTCGAGGAGGACCGCCATCTTCTCGTTGGAGAGGCCCTTGGGCACGCACATGTAGTGGGCATCCGCCACCCAGTGGAACCCCTTGAGCGCCGTGACCTCGGCCTCCTTGGGCACTACGCCGAGCACGCGCGGGTTGATGTCCCAGCCCGTGGTCGTGACGATCAGGTCGCGGGTGCCGTCGCCCAGCTCCTTCATGGTCTGGGTGGTGCCCGACGGGTAGAGCTCGACGTTCTCGCCCAGCGCCTTGAGATAGGCCCAGGTCTTGTCCCAGCCCTTCATCGGGTCCTTCGGGTTCGAGTCGCCGAGCAGATAGGGCAGGCCCATCATGAAGGTGCGGCCGGGTCCCGAATTGGCGGGCCGCGCATACATGAACTTGTTCTTGTTCTCGCGCGTCCAGGCCAGGAGCTCCTCGGCGGTGGTCGGCGCCTTCTTGACCCGGG
>DASPJU010000099.1:0-6830 GCA_035628475.1 Salinarimonas sp.
TGGCGCCGTTCAGCTGCGAGCGGGTCACGCCCGCCGTGTTGCGCAACGCCTGGTGCAGCGAGGCCGCCAGCTGCGGGCGACGTTGATCGCGACCGTCACCTCCACCTCCGGGTGGAGCAGCACGGGCACGCTATGGACGCCGAGCGCCTTGATCGGGAGGTTCAGGACGATCTGCTGGCGGTCGACCGAGAAGCCCTCGCGGGTGATGGTCTCGGCGAGGTCGCGGGTCGAGACCGAGCCGTAGAGCACGCCCGACTCACCGGCCTGGCGGATCACCACGAAGGACTTGCCGTTGAGGGTCTCGGCGACCTTCTGGGCCTCGGAGCGGCGCTCGAGGTTGCGGGTCTCGAGCTGGGCGCGCTGCTGCTCGAAGCGCTCCTTGTTCTCCTTGGTGGCGCGCAGGGCCTTGCCGCGCGGCAGCAGGAAGTTGCGGGCGAAGCCGTCGCGGACGCGGACGGTCTCGCCCATCTGGCCGAGCTTGGCGACGCGCTCGAGAAGAATGACTTGCATGGGACGCTCCTTATGGTCGGTTCAGCTGAAGGGAGGAGGGGACGGCGGGGCGCCGGGCGGCCGGGCCATGCGGGCTCGCAGGCGCGCGCGAAGGCCGAGCGCCGTGTCGGCGATCCCGAACAGGAACAGGGGGGCCAAGACGAGGCCCTGGGTCATGAAGACGATCATGTAGGTGACGACGAGGATCCCCACCCGCCCGGGCCGGCCGCGGGACAGGTCATGGATCGCGGCGAGACCCTGCAGGCCGAAGGCCATGACCAGCGCCCCCGACAGCGCGAGCCCGAGGACGGAGGGCCAGCCCGGCAGGTTGGCCAGCACCACGCCGGCACCGAGCGCGATCAGGGCCGCGCGTGGCATCAGGGTCTCGGGAATCGACGGCCAGGGTCGGGGCAGACGCCCCGAGACGGCGACGATCCGGGCCCCGATCCAGACATAGAAGGCGAGCAGCAGGGTGAAGCCCTGCGCCGCGAAGATCGGCGCCGCCATGGCGAACCGCTCGATCATCACGCTCGCGGGAATGTTGCCCACGTTCGGGATCGGGGCGTCTCGCGGGGTGCCGGTCTGGGCCCGGAGGAACAGCTCGGCGATCTCGCGGGAGTTCCCCTGGAAGCGCTCGTAGCTGCCCGTCGAGACGAGGCCGGCGGCGAGCAGGATGAGGGCCGCGGTCGCGGCGATCCAGGCGAGCAGCCGCCCGAGCGGGTACCACTCGACCGGGCCGCCCGCTTCCGCGCGCCCGAGCAGGGCGAGATAGCCGAGCCACCAGGCCGGCAGGGCGGTGCCGAGCGCGTATCCGAGGCCGTCGCCGGGACCCGAGACGAGGGCGATCGCCGCGCTCCCCGCCGCGGTCGCGACGAGGCCCGCCCGGTGATGCCAGCCGAGCGAGGCGATGAGCACGGGAACGGGGGCGAAGAGGAACAGCAGCAGCGCCAGCACCGTGCCCTTGGTGAACACGGAGACCAGCAAGGCCGAGACGAGCCCGGCGCCGATGCCGACGGAGATGAAGGTCATGAATCCCGCTGTCCCGCTGCGATCGCAGGGTTAGAGGCGGCTCGCGGGCCGCCCCAGCGCGCCCGGCGCGTGCGCCGGGCAGGGGTGGCGGGCCGCCCGAAAGCGGCCCGCCGGTCGGGGTCTAGCGGATCACGAAGGGCAGCAGGCCGAGCACGCGGGCGCGCTTGATCGCCTGGGCGAGCTCGCGCTGCTTCTTGGCCGAGACCGCCGTGATGCGGGACGGGACGATCTTGCCGCGCTCCGAGATGTAGCGGGAGAGCAGCTTGACGTCCTTGTAGTCGATCTTCGGCGCGCCGGCGCCCGAGAACGGGCAGGTCTTGCGGCGGCGGAAGAAGGGGCGGCGGGCGCCGCCGGCGGAAGCGGTAGCCATGTCTTAGACCTCCTCGCCCGTGGGGGCCTCGTCGCCGCCCTCGTCATCGCGACGACGGCCGCGCTCGCGCTCCTTGCGCTCGTCGCGATCGCGCTTCTGCATCATCGCCGAGGGACCTTCCTCGAAGCCCTCGACCTTGAGGGTCATGAAGCGGAGGATGTCCTCGTTGATGCGCATCTGGCGCTCCATCTCGGCCACCGCGGCGTGCGGGGCCTCGATGTTGAACATGGTGAAGTGCGCCTTGCGGTTCTTCTTGATGCGATAGGCGAGGGTCTTGGTGCCCCACAGCTCCGTCTTCGAGACGGAGCCGCCATTCGCCTCGATCACCCCCTTGAACTGATCAACGAGGGTATCGACCTGTTGCGGCGAGATGTCCTGCCGCGCCAGGAACACGTGCTCATACAGAGGCATGTTCGGCCTTTCTCAAGCGTTGCTCGATCATCCCCGGCGCCAAGCCCTTCGAGCCCTGCGAAAGGCCCGAGCGGTTGTCGAAGGCGGAGACACGGGGCGACGGACCCGTGGGTCCTGCGCGATGCACGAGGCAAAGCGCCGCCCGTTCAGCCCCCGGCCGAGGGATGAGCGAAGCGCGCGGCATAAGGGGTTTCGAGGAAGAAGGCAAGCGCCAACACCACACCCCGCCCGGCGGGGAGAGGTGTGGGCGTCACACCGCCGCCGCGATCCGCTCCAGGAACGCCTCCAGGCGCCGCGCGGGCTCCACGTCGTCCTGGGTGATCACCTCGATGCCCCATTGCTCCAGCACCGCCGCGTCGATGGGGTTGGCGCGCATCATGAACACGTAGGAGCGCGGCCGGTCGCGCTCGTATCCGGATGCCTGCCAGGTCTTCCACAGGCGGTGGAGCAGGAAGCGGATGTTGAGGTCGCTGAGGCTGTAGCCGATGAAGAGGAGCGTCTTGCCCAGGGCGTCGGCCTGGAACTTCATGTCGAGGGGGCTGTCGAAGGACAGGCGGTCGAGATAGTCGGTCTCGGCGATCACGATCGAGGCGTCGTCGTCGAAGTCGCCGTGGAGCTTCACGATCTGGGTGGCCCCGGGGCGGACGCGGGCCACGTCCTTGGCGTTGACGATCTTCACGAAGTCCTTGTCGCGCAAGGCGAAGGCGGTCTCGAGATTGCGGTCGAAATTCGTCGTGTAGATGATCGGGAAGTCGAGCCGCACGATGAGGTCGTGCACCCGCGATTTCCGCAGCGCCTCGTCTGGAATCGACCAGTTCCGGTCCATCCAGGAGCGCAGGGGGCCGATGCTGCCCAGCTTCAGGCGGTAATACTCGGCAAGGGTGAAGTAGTTGAGATCCGGCGCGATCTCAGGGTCGAGACCGAGCTCGCCCGCCATGTGCTCGATGAGGGTGCGCCATGACGGCAGGCCCACCGTCATCGAGACCCCCGCCCCCGCGAAGAGGATCGCCTCCCGCTCCCGCACGGCCCTCACGAGATCGTCGAACATGCGCCTCCCCGCCTCGGCGATAAGGGCAACGCACGACGCGCGGCGGCGTTCGCGGGCGCCGTCGTCGCGGCCGGCCGCAAGCGGCGCCCGTGAACGAGGAGTTACCCTCATGCTCGCTGCAGCTTTCCATAGCAATTTGCCTGAAATTTGAGCAACTTAAGCCGTCGTTAACCGGAGACGGCAAAGTATTCGCAATCGGCCGGTCTCCCCGCGGTCGTATCCGCTCCTCTCACATCTTCGGATCCGCGATCATGGCGTCTCTTCTCTCGCGCCTGGGCCTGCGCAAGCAGATAGGCCTCCTCGGTCTGCTGGGCGCCCTCGGCGTCGCGGCGATCGGCGGTGTCTTCGTGATCGGCACAGCCCAGCA
Source organism: Salinarimonas sp. (assembly GCA_035628475.1). Lineage (GTDB taxonomy): Bacteria > Pseudomonadota > Alphaproteobacteria > Rhizobiales > Beijerinckiaceae > Salinarimonas_A. The sequence goes on from DASPJU010000099.1 coordinate 3,715, forward strand.
GGCCGCCTTCGAGGCCTTCAGCGAGCATGCCGACCGGCTCGAGCGGGGGGCGACCGGGATCGAGACGGGCTTCCTGCAGGCTCGTCGCGCCGAGAAGGACTTCCTGCTGCGCGCCGACGAGGCGCTCGTGGCCCGCCACGGCGAGGTGATGCAGGGCCTCCTGCGCACCGTCGGTGAGGCGCGCGCCCGCGCCGTCGCCCGCCCTGAGACCGCGGAGCTCGCGACGGGGCTCGACGAGGTCCGGGTCGGGGTCGAGCGCTACGGCGAGCGCTTCGCCGCGATCGTGTCCACCCGCCGCAAGCTCGGCCTCGACGAGCGGTCCGGGCTGCAAGGCGCGCTCCGCCAGTCGGTCCAGGCGATCGAGACCCGGCTCCAGGGCGTCGACGAGCCCCGCCTCACGGTCCTCATGCTGATGATGCGCCGGCACGAGAAGGACTTCATCATGCGCGGCGAGGCGCGCTACCGGGACGAGTTCGAGCGCCGCGTCGCCGAGTTCGGGGCGGCGCTCGCGGGATCGTCCGTCCCCGCCGCGGCCCGGCGCGAGATGACGGACCTGCTCGCGGCCTATCGGCGCGACTTCCTGGCCTTCGTCGAGGCGCGCTTGGCGCAGGATACGGAGCAGAAGGCGCTCTCGGACGGCTACCGCGTCGTGGAAGCGGCGCTCGCCACGACGAAGGGCGCGGTGCTGCGCAAGCAGGCCGAGGCCGCGGCCCTGCGCGACGCGCGCAACGCCGCCATCGCCTTGGTGATGTGGAGCGTGCTCGGCCTGGGGCTTGCCGTCGTGGTCTCCGGCTCCGTGGCGATCGGGCTTGCGATCGCCCGTCCGATCTCCGCCATGACGGGCGTCATGCGGCGCCTGGCGGACGGCGACACGGGGGTCGACGTTCCCGGGAGCGGCCGCGCCGACGAGATCGGCGCCATGGCGGCGGCCCTGGCGATCTTTCGCGAGAACGCCGTGGCGGCGGCGCGCCTGGAGGCCGAGCAGGCGGCGGAACGGGACGCCAAGGAGCGGCGGGCGCGGCGCCTCGACGCCCTCATGGGCACCTTCGAGGCACGCGTCCACGGCCTCGTGGGGCATCTCTCGGCGGCGGCCTCCGAAATGGAGGCGACCGCGAACGCCATGTCGGCCACCGCGGCCGAGACGAACCGGCAGTCGGGCTCGGCCGACGAGGCCGCCCGCCGCTCGGCCGGCAACGTCCAGATGGTCGCGACCGCAACCGAGGAGCTCGCGGCCTCCGCCCTCGAGGTGGGCCAGCAGGTCGGCCACTCCGCCCGCATCGCCAGAGGGGCCGTGGACCAGGTGCGGCGCACCGACGAGACCGTGCGGGCCCTGGCCCAGGGAGCCCAGCGCATCGGCGACGTGGTGCGGCTGATCTCGGACATCGCGGGCCAGACCAACCTGCTGGCGCTCAACGCCACCATCGAGGCCGCCCGCGCCGGCGAGGCCGGACGGGGCTTCGCCGTGGTGGCGGCCGAGGTGAAGATCCTCGCCGACCAGACCGGGCGGGCCACCGACGAGATCTCCAGCCAGATCGCCGGCATCCAGGCCGCGACCGAGAGCGCGGTGGGCGCGATGCAGACCATCGGGTCGGTGATCGAGGAGGTCAGCCGGATCGCCACCGCCATCTCGGCGGCGGTCGAGGAGCAGCAGGCCGCCACGCAGGACATCGCCCGCAACGTCGCCGAGGCGGCCCGGGGCGGCGAGGTCATGACCGGGACCATCGGCGAGGTGCGCCAGGCCGCGGCCCAGACGGGGGCGGCGGCGTCCCAGGTGCTGGCCTCGGCCAACGAGCTCGCCCGCAACTCCGCGGACCTGCGCGGCGAGGTCGACCGCTTCCTGGGGGACGTCAAGGCGGCGTGAGCGCCGCCGCCTTGGCGGGGGCAGCCGGGGGCCTTAAGTAGGGGTCGGCTCGGAGCGCCCCATGACCCTGCCCCCCCTGCGCCTCGGCGTGAACATCGACCATGTGGCCACCGTGCGCAACGCGCGGGGCGGGCCCCATCCCGATCCGGTGCGCGCCGCGCATCTGGCCATCATGGCGGGGGCAGACGGGATCACCGCCCATCTGCGCGAGGACCGCCGGCACATCCGCGACGACGACATCGAGCGCCTCAAGCGCGAGATCCTGACGCCGCTGAACTTCGAGATGGCCGCCACCGACGAGATGGTGGGAATCGCGCTGCGCGTCCGCCCCCACGCGGCCTGCCTCGTGCCGGAGCGGCGCGAGGAGCGCACCACGGAGGGCGGGCTCGACGTGGCGGGCGGGCGCGAGCACCTCGCCCCCATCGTGGCCCGACTGCGGGACGCGGGCATCCGGGTCTCGCTCTTCGTGGAGCCGAGCCTGGAGGCCATGGAGGCCTCCGCCGCGCTCGGCGCGCCCGTGGTCGAGCTGCACACGGGCACCTATGCGGAGGCCTTCCTCGAGGCGGACGAGGCCCGGGCCGCCCGGGAGCTGGACCGGCTGCGCGCGGCCGCCGCCCACGGCGCGAGCCTGGGGCTCGAGATCCATGCCGGCCACGGCCTCACCTATGACAATGTCGGCCCCGTCGCCGCGATCCCGCAGGTCGTGGAGCTCAATATCGGCCATTTCCTGGTGGGCGAGGCGATCTTCGCAGGCTTGGACGAGGCCGTGCGGACCATGCGGGCCGCCATGGACGCGGGCCGCGCGCGGGCGGAGGGGGCATGATCGTCGGCATCGGCTCGGACCTGTGCGACATCCGCCGCATCGAGCGCTCGCTGGCGCGCTTCGGCGAGCGCTTCACGCACCGGATCTTCACCGAGGGCGAGCGGGGGCGCTCGGACCGCCGCGCCGCGCGGGCCCCGTCCTACGCCCGCCGCTTCGCCGCCAAGGAGGCCTGCGCCAAGGCGCTGGGCACGGGCCTCAGCGGCGGCGTGTTCTGGCGCGACATGGAGGTGGTCAACCTGCCCTCCGGCCAGCCCACTCTGCGCCTCTCGGGCGGCGCCTGGGCGCGCCTCCAGGCCCTCGTCCCCGAGGGCCACGAGCCCGTGATCCATGTCAGCCTCACGGACGACCCGCCCATGGCGCAGGCCTTCGTGGTGATCGAGGCGCGACCGATCGCCCGGCGGTGACGATTGCGGCGCGTTCCCCGTTGGGCTA